>JADHUD010000023.1 GCA_016784705.1 Spirochaetia bacterium
GACAGTCCGCCGTGATCTGACAGAGTTGGAAAAGCAGGGATTCCTAATACGGAAATATGGCGGGGCGGTAAAAACTGAAGCGGTAGATTCCCTTTTTAGTTTTAATCGGAGGGTTGAGCGGAATAGTGATCAGAAAGAGACAATCTGTAGAACCGCATCACAGTTTATCAATGATGGTGACACTATCTTTATAGATTGCGGGACTACTCTGTTCAGACTAGCCCATTTCATTAAAAACAGACGAATCCGTGTTATCACAAACTCTTTACCGGTTGTCTCTGAACTGCTTAATGACCCGCAAGTTCGGTTAAGTTTTGTCGGCGGTGATATTGACAGTGACCGGCAGGCCTCTTATGGGCGCATAGCAGAAAAAACAATTTCGGAATTCAGGGCAGATAAAGCCTTTATTGGAATGGACGGGGTCTCCCTGGTAAACGGTCTCAGCTCTTTTGATGAGAAAGAGGGAATGGTAACGAAAACAATGGCTGAGCATGCAGATAAGGTATATCTATTATGTGACTCATCTAAAATAGAAAAAGATTCATATTTTCGTTTTGCCCCGATCTCGCTGATTGATACGCTTATCACTGACTCGGAAGTAAAGAATCAGCTTGTCAGGCGGTATAAAGATAAAGGTGTGGAAATAATTTCAAATGAATGAGGTTTTTTAAAAAACATTTTGAAAAAGCTTACGTAAATAAATTTATGGAGGAAATAGTATGGGTAAAGATTGGTGGAAAGAGAGCGCGGAGGGCATTCCGCATTTAGTTACGAATTTACCGGGACCAGAATCAAAGGCAATGCATGAAAGAACTTCGAAATATATGCACGGTCTCAGCGGCCAGGTTAAATTATTTCCGGTCTGTTTCGATGAAGGCTACGGAATTACATTGACCGATGTTGACAGGAACAAATATCTTGATTTTTCATCAGGTATATATGTAACCTCTCTTGGTCACTGTCACCCGAAAATTTCTGATGCAATAGCCTATTGGGCAAAAAGATTGATGAATGCACACGATTTTACGACACCGGTAAAAGAGAAACTGATGGAAAAAATGGCCGATGTTCTTCCCGGTAAACTCAATGCAATACAGCTTTATAGTGATGGAACTGCTGCAGTTGAGGCCGGCCTGAGAGCAGCACGTGCAATATCCGGCAAGCATGAATTTATCTCCTGTTTTCGTGATTTTCATGGGAAAACCATGGGAGCAGTCAGCTGCGCGCAGATGGTACGGGGTGATGTGCTGAGTTACGGACCTACAAGAGCCCCCGGATTCTACATGGTGCCCAGACCCAACCCCTATAGACCGACATTTTCAAAACCGGACGGAACAATCGATACCGACCGCTATATTGAGTTCTATGAAGAGTTTATTCAGGAAGCCACGGTAGGCAATATTGCGGCTTTTGTTCTTGAGCCTGTTCAGGGATGGGGCGGATCAATCTTTCCGCCTGACGATTTTTTCCCGAAATTACGGGTACTTTGTGATAAACACGGAATACTTTTAATGGATGATGAAGTTCTGGCAGGCATGGGACGTACCGGAGAATGGCTTACAATGAACCATTGGGATGTCATACCTGATATCGTAACTTTAGGTAAATCATTCGGAAACGGGTTTCCGGTAACTGCGATGGTGGTAAGTGAAGAGAATGCAAGTGCTCTGGATAAAATTTCAGCTTCATCCAGCTATGGAGGGAATCCGATGGCTTGTGCTGCAGCCTTAGCCTCTATTGAAGTTATTGAAGAAGAGGATCTCCTTAACAACGCAACCAGGGTTGGTAACTATTTCATGAAACGAATGAATGAAATGAAGGGAAATCACCCGATCATTGGGGATGTTAAAGGTAAAGGAATGCTTCTGGGAATCGAGTTAGTGAAAGACAAGGCTACAAAAGAACCTTTTGAAGAGGCTGGTAAACTGGTATATCAGAAAGCTTTCCAGAAAGGTCTGGCGTGGATTCCTGCCGGACATATTCTTCGCATGTCTCCGCCGATTATAATGGATGAAAAATATGCTGAGATGGGTCTGCAGATGATTGAAGAGGCGATTACTGAAGTTGAGAAGGAATTTGGGTATTAATTATGAGAACTATTAAATTTGGAATAATTGGTATTGGATTGATGGGCAGAGAATTTGCCAGCGCTGCAATGCGCTGGCCGCACCTTGCCGATATGGATGTGAAACCGGAAATTATTGCAATATGCGGCAGTCCAATGACTCCGGAAGAGGCGGCCTGGTATAGAGATGGATTAGGTACAATTACACAAGTTACTGAAGACTATAAAGAACTTTTAGCTAATCCTGAGGTTGAAGCTGTCTACTGTGCTGTTCCCCACTTTCTGCACGAACGTTTCTATATTGATATCATTGAAGCGGGAAAGCATTTTCTGGGTGAGAAGCCGTTTGGTATAGATTTAGCCGCAAATGCTGCTATTAATGAGGCAATAAAACAAAATCCGGATGTTTTTGTGCGCTGTTCATCAGAGTTTCCCTTTGCTCCGGCTATGCAGCGGCTATGTGATATGATTGAAGCTGATGAATTTGGACGGATAATTGAAGTTGAAGCAGGGTTTCTGCACTCCAGTGATATGGATGTCAATAAAAACATTAACTGGAAACGTATCATAAAAGCCAACGGTGAGTACGGCTGTATGGGGGATCTTGGAATTCACATTTGTCATGTTCCCTTCAGGGCAGGATGGATGCCGAAAAGTGTCAGAGCTGTATTAAGTAATCTTGTTCCTGAGCGTCCTGACGGAAAAGGCGGAATGGCTGTATGTGAAACATGGGATAATGCAGTTCTTCTCTGTGAATCTGAAGATGCCGGCGGAAATTCGTTTCCTCTTACCTTAAAAACACAAAGAATGGCTCCGGGCGAGAAAAATACCTGGTACTTGACGATAAAGGGCATGAAAGGGTCTGCTAAATTTACCACAAAAAACATCAATTCACTTGAATTTATGCGTTATAACGGTGGTGAACAAGCCTGGTGCAGAGAAGACATGGGGCATGAAACAACTTTCAAATCTATAACAGGCGGTATTTTTGAGACTGGTTTTTCTGATACCATCTTACAAATGTGGGCAGCATTTATGTATGAACTGGTTCACGGCAAACCAAAGAAAAAATTTGCCGGTTGTGTCACTCCGGAAGAGGCCCGAGGGAGTCATGCTCTGTTTACTGCAGCTCTGAACTCCTATAAGAAAGGTTCGGTGGAAAAAGTTACCGTTTAATACAGTATGTAAAAAAGGATGATTTGGGATATTTCCAGATCATCCTTTTTAAAAAAAGAGGATAGATATGATAAAAGCAGGCGCAAGCGAAATAGTAATTACTCCCGAAACAAGTCAGTTTCTGTTTGGGTATCCGCATGTTGAACGGTATAGTAATGGGGTACATGATGACCTCTACTCAGCAGCACTTTTTCTGGATGATGGAAGCACGCAGATTATGTTTATCAGTAATGACCTTATTTTTGTGGATAAAAAGATGTCTACTGAAATTCGCAGAGAAATTTCACAAATAACCGGAATTCCAGCAAAGAATATCATGATAACTGCAACACATACCCATTCAGGACCGATTATGACAAATTATGCCAGCAGCCTGAACGATCCAATCGTACCAAAGGCTGATGCTGTATATCTGGATTTTGCCAAAGAGAAGATGATATCTGCGGCAGTTTCTGCCTGGCAGAATGCAGCAGAGGCGGTGCTGGGAATGACCAAGGCTGACAGCACGGGAATTGGTACAAACAGACGTGATCCTGCAGGACCTTCTGACCACGAGGTACCGGTTCTTGCGGTAATGGATAAAGAAAGAAGCAAATACCTGGCCTGTATGATGGTAGGAACAATGCATCCAACCGTTCTGCATGAAGACTCCAGGCTAATAAGCGGAGATTTTCCCGGATTAGCTAAACAGTACCTTAAAAAACAGGTAATGGGTGATGAGTGTGTAATGCTCTATCACAGTGGCCCCTGCGGTAATCAAAGTCCAAGACATGTGGTTAAGGCTACTACTTTTGCTGAAGCAGAGAGGTTGGGTGTTATTTTGGGCAAAGCAGTTGAAAAAGCTGCAGAATCGGTGATCTTTCCGGATAACCCGGTATTAGCCGCAGACAACCTGTTTGTTCCTGATTTGGAAAGAAAAACATTTCCCGCCACCGATCAGGCTAAGAAAAAATTGAATAAGCTTCTGGTTAAAATGGAGCAGATGGTTGAAGCACATGCTCCTCATCCTGAAGTCCGCACACTGGAATGTGATATTTTTGGGGCTGAAGAGACCGTAACTCTCTCTGAATTATCAGAGAATGGTGAACTTGATAACTATTATGAGCTGTCTCTTCCTGCAGAGATCCAGCTGCTGGTTATTGGCCCCTGGAAATTTATCGGCTGGTCCGGAGAGATTTTTGTAGAGTATGGACTTGCAGTTAAGAAGCAGTTTGAGAATACCTTTGTGATTACCATGGCTAATGGAGAGTTCCAAGGGTATATTGTTACACCGGAGGCTGCTGAAGAGGGCGGTTATGAGGCTTCTAACTCATTATTTACTCCCGAGGCTGGGAATATGCTTGTAAGAGAAACAGAAAAATTACTTAAAGCATACCTGAATCAGTAATTCCTTAAAAGAGGTGTTCTGTGAAATATGTTCTTGGTTATGATCTTGGAACCAGTTATTTTAAAGCAGCAGTTGTTGATGAATCCGGGAAAGTTTTCGGGCTTGGAAGAGTAAAAACTCCCAAAAAAACTCATGGTACTGTTGTTACTATAACACCCGCAGCGTTCTGGAATGCACTGAAAGAGTGTACTCTTATGGCCCTCAATACAGCACATGTCTCTTCGTACGAAATCTGCGGGATTTCATACGGTTCTCAGGCAAATTCATTCATTTTACTTGATGAAAGCAGACAGCCGCTGAACGATATTGTGGTTTGGTCTACAGAATTTACTGATTATATTGATCCTCAAATGGCATCTTACTGGGAGAATCCAAAACATCTCAGAATTACCGGGCAGGGTTACTCAGGAAACGGATTAGCTTTGGCTAAATTACTTTGGCTGAAGAAGCAATATCCTGACATGTGGGCAAAAGTACGCCATTTTATGACAATATCAGACTATTTTATCTATAGTTTGACGGGATCTGTTGTTACCGATGCTGGAACATCTTCGCTGCTTGGTTGTCTGGACATCCAGAAAGGCGGTTTCTGGAAAGAGGGTTTATTCTCTCTGGGGCTGAACCCGGAATTGTTTGCAGCTGTTTTGCCCACTGGAGAATTCTGCGGATCAACAATTTCCGGTGTTCAGGAAATTTTAGGTTTGGATGCAGGAATCCCGATTTTTGCCGGCGGGCTTGATCATGTGGTCGCTGCAATTGGTGCCGGTTTAGGTACGGTTGCTGATGTCAGTGAATCTACCGGAACCGTATTGGCATGTATTGCTTTTCAGCCGGGCTTTTCTCCTCAGCCGGCGGTCTCAATTGGTTCCACCATACAAAAAGGAACTTTTTCTTACCTGTCCTTCCACGATCCCGGTGCCCAGGTGATTGAAGATTATCATACTCGCTATTTTCCCGAACTATCAATTGATGAAATGCTCGCACTTGTGCAAAACAGTACTCCCGGATCTTCAGGGTTAGTGTATTTTGATACAATTAAGGATCTGGAATTAGGTAATCATTTTATCGGCGGATCAGGTTTGGAAACGCACGGAAAAGGTGATTATATCCGGGCAATAACAGAAAATATCGCTTATCGTATAGGAAAATTGTCTCAAGCGGTCTCAGGAGGACAAGAAGTCCGGAGAATTGTTGCTACCGGCGGGGCAAATAGAAGTGTGGATTTACTGCAGGTTAAGGCCGATATGTTTTTTACTGAAGTTATATCCTGTAAAGAGAAGGAACTGGGAACTTTTGGAGCTGCAATGATTGCAGCCAATGGATGCCGATGGTTCAATACTATGGAATCCGCACAGGAGGCATGGGTAAAGATTGCGCTCAGGGTTCAGCCGGATTATCAGAAATATCGGGAATACCAGAGCTGGATTGCTGATAGAGAAAGAGGATGAGCTGTAACCTTTGGGACATACTCTTGCTGATAATTGTCCCGACAATGGCACTCGGCATGGCTTATGTCTATGACCCGCGGCTGAAAGCCCTAATTCTATCGTTTCCGTTGCCTTTTACAATATCTTACCTTTCTCTTGGACAGCCCGTGAATGTTACACATGTTTTCGGGCTTCTGCTTCTTTTAGGTTTTACACATCTTGTGAGAATCCTCCATAGGAAATTATCTATTCAAATTATTTTTTCTATAGTTATTTCTGCTGTGCTTTACACTCTTTTTGGAGGGGTAATTGCTGCTTTCATCCCCAAATCGGAAGTATTGTTTTGGTCATCAAGTGCAGTATTAATGGTTATATCCGGTATGATTCTTACATTCCAAAAAGCACCTTCTGAATCTGGAATGCGTACAACAATGCCTGCAGCCTTGAAAGTGCCGCTTACATTGAGCATTGTGTTTGTAATTATTGTATTTAAGCAGATTCTGCAGGGATTTATGACACTCTTCCCGATGGTTGGGGTGTTTGGTGCATTTGAAGGCAGGCTTAGTTTGGGAACAAATTGTCGTCAAATTCCAAAACTGACGTTGTCAATGGTACCTATGTTTGCTGTTTTGAGATTGACTGAGCCGATTTTGGGGAAAGGAGTTGCGCTTGGTTTGGGGTGGCTGGTTTTTATTCCTATAATGGGAATGTTTATGAAAAGTTCGTGGAAGAAAAGAACTAACATACCCTATAGGGTTAATTCATCACAAAAAAATCAAGATGGCAATGGCTGTTACCTGTGAGAATCGGCATTATCATTGGTATAAGATAAGGAGAGATCACTGGGTAACAACAGCGGCTAAAGTGGGAATAGATAGTGAAGTTGTTAACCGGATTTTTCAGGAGATAATTGAATCAACACCAACTGTCATAGATTCAATACAAACAATGATACCGGCTGGATTTCCTCTATATCTCTATATAAAGAAGAAAACAAAGCAGCCTTGCTTGAATTCTTGCTCCCGTTTAACTATAGTGGTTTTAGTAGCAAATCATGAAGTGAATCGGAAACTGCTGATTCTCGGCAAGGGGTACAGAAAAGAATAGTATGAGTGACAATTTTGATTATCAAGCTGCCAGAAAATTTCTTAAAGAAAAATCCAAAAGAAAAAAGCAATATTCGTATGAATTATATAAAAAAGCAAAAAAAGAGGCTGATGATATTATTTTAGCCATACAAAATAATTTTTCAGTTACAAAAATATATCAGTGGGGTTCTCTTCTCTCTCCGGATCTTTTTGATGAAAATTCTGATATAGATATTGCTATAGAAGGGCTCACTTCAGCAGAGGATTTCTTTAAAATCTATGGATTTGCTATGAATAAAACATCTTTTCCCCTGGATCTTGTGGAGATGGAAAAAATTGGTGAGCTGAACCGTAAATCCATTATCGAAAGGGGGAAGCTGATATATGAAAAAAAGTGATTTGAGCATATTAATTGGAGAAATTAGAAAGACAAGCATGCAGCTTAAAAAAATGAATCAAAAATATATAAACTTTACAGAAAA
The DNA here is from genome assembly GCA_016784705.1 of Spirochaetia bacterium. Taxonomy (GTDB): domain Bacteria; phylum Spirochaetota; class Spirochaetia; order JABMQR01; family JABMQR01; genus JABMQR01. The sequence goes on from JADHUD010000023.1 coordinate 7,626, forward strand.
ACGGAATGTTTTTCCGGATAATTTTGATCTTATTGTTCTTGCTGAGATAATAACAGATTATTACACTTGTCTTGAAACAACATTCTTAAGGATTTCTAAAGCATTTGAAAACAATCTTGAAAAGTATAGATGGCATGCAAATTTGTTAGAGAGAATGGTTGTCGAAATTCCCGGAGTACGAAAAGCTTTGCTTACTGACAGGACATACGATTTATTAAAAGAGATAATGCGCTTCCGGCATTTTAAAAGATACTATTTTGAATTGGATTATGACAAAGATCGAATTGATTTTCTGGAAAAAAAATATAAAGAAGTTGTTCCCCTTGTTTTGCAGGAGTTGGATCTGTATATTACATTTTTGCAGGAGTTGATAAATTGAGGCACTTGTCTTACCATCAGCATACATCTCTTACATAAATAGTGTAAAAAACATAGGAGGAGAGCTATGAAAATACGGGACTATATAGGCGATGCTAAACAATTAGGATTTGTTCAGCGGTGCAAACTGTCTGAAGGAAAAATGGATGGAGTAGATGCTGCGGTTATTCAGAACGGAAACGGACTGAATATGATGGTTCTTCCTGGCCGGGGTATGGACATCCCGTATGTCTATGTTGATGGTATGGGTCTTCATTTCTTCTCCGGAACAGGCATTACCGCTCCTGCTTATTATGATAAAGAGAATGTTGAGTGGCTGAGGAGTTTCTTTGCCGGCACACTTACCACCTGCGGAATAACTTATGCCGGTCATCCACAGATAGATGGTGATGAACAACTTGGTCTGCATGGCCGCATCTCCAATACCCCTGCCGAAGATGTTCGGGTATTTCAGGAGTTTCGTGACGGTATACTGCATCTTGCCGTTGAGGGAACACTGAAAGAGGTGAAATTTTTTGGTGACTATGCAGTACTGATACGCCGTGTAGAGACTGACTCAACACGTAAAGGCTTCACTATTATTGATACCATAGAAAATCGCGGATCAAATCCAATGCCTCTGATGATGCTCTACCATATTAACTTCGGCTATCCACTACTGAATCCTGATGCAGGAGTTGTAACAAACGGGGCAACCCCTTTCCCTGGAAATAATAATGCTAAGCTGGAAGGCGAGCTGGAAAAATGGAATACTTTTCAGGAAGCCGCAGATGTCTATCCGGAAAGGTTATTCTACCACACGTTCCGGAAGGAAGACGGGCTTGTAACTGTTGAACTGCTTCAGGACAGATCGAAACCGGACACATCACCACGGGTACGGATGAAATTTGATCCTGACGTTCTTCCGAATATGGTTCAATGGAAATCGATGCAGAAACAGCAGTATGTTGTTGGCCTGGAGCCGTGCACAGTACTTCCTACAGGAAGAGAAAAACTGCGGAATGAAGGGAAACTCCCCATGCTCCAGCCGGAAGAACGGCGGGAGATACGCATAATCTATGATTATATAAAACCAGAGTAATCCATGGGCAGGACAACAGCTTTTTTTGATATCATTAAAGAGAGACAGTCTATTCCATGGACAGCAGATCTTGAGTACTGGATTGCCGGCCGCGAGCAGGACGGAACAGCAGATTCTGTCTGGAGAACAGAAGCCGGATATCTTGATTTATGTAAATCTCTGGGTATTTTCCCCTACTATAAGTATGATCATTTCTGGTGCGGGAAGCCTTTATATGACCAGAATGTACAGGTATTTACTGATCGGGGACCAAAACATATCAAAACAACATGGAAAACCCAGGTAGGAACGATATCGGAATCAGTTAACTTTATGGACGGCAGCTGCTCCTGGGCACACACGAAACATGCAGTACAAAGCGGAGAAGATCTCACCGTTTTTGAGTACCTCATTGAACATCGCCGTATGGTTCCGCAGTTTGCTGACACCTATCCGGAGCAGTTGAAAAGATGGAAACAGTTTGGAGGAATGCCGGCACTGGCAATGCCCAGAGGGCCGCTGTCTGCACTCTTTTATGAGTGGGCCGGGGTAGTGAATGGAGTCTACTTACTTATGGATTATCCTGATCGGATGAAACATATATTTCAGATGATGACAGAGCAGGAGAAACCGCTGCTCCAATCCTTAGCCAATCTGCAGCCGCCGCTGGTGCATTTTGCTGACAATGTATCCGGAGATAATATGTCAGGATATTTTGATCAATATATGCGGAACGTCTACGAAAAGCGGCTTCAAATACTCCATCCTGCAGGTATACCCTGTGCAGTGCATCTTGACGGGGTAATTAATGATATTGCCGGTAAGATTGCTGATGTTGGAATAGATATTATTGAGGCTCTTACTCCTGCACCCGGAGGTGCTGTTGAAGTTGAAGATCTCCGGGCTCTAGTAGGGAATGATTCAGTGGTGCTTTGGGGCGGAGTTCCCGGAACCATGTTTACAAATCCCTACACCTGGGAAGATGTAAGACGGCAAATTGACCGAATCATTGCTGCCTGGAGGGGAACACCCTATGTTATAGGCGTAGCTGATCAGGTTCCAGCGGATGGTAATATAAAAATTGTGAAAAATATCAGTGAATATTTACAGGAAAAATCAATAATTTAGGATGTTATATAATGAAAACAGAACTCGATAAAGGTATAGATAACTCTCTGCAGGGACCGGAAGCCGATGCAATAGTAAAACGTATACGGGAAAAAACTTTTGAGTGGGGTATGGCCCTGCCGCCAGCAGAACCTATGCTGTTTGATTTTGGTTTGGGTGATTTTGATACTATTGGAGAAACCGAGTTTTGGATTGCCAATGAGGAAGAACATGGCTACTGTGGTAAGTATATGTTTCTGTTTGCCGGGCAGCGCTGCCCCGAGCATATGCATAAAGAGAAACATGAGACTTTTTTCATAGTCAAAGGTGATGTTGAGATGACCGTTGAAGGTGATACGTTTATCATGCATCCAGGTGATGTCCTGCCATTGAAAACCTCTACACGGCACACCTTCAAAGCGGTAACCGATTGCCTTATTCTGGAAATCTCTAAACCCAGTGTTATAGCTGACAACTTTTTTTCCGATTCGAGGCTGGGGTATAAGGATTAGCCGAAGTTTATTCTTTACAGGTTGAAATAAAGTAAAAACACATTGAGGAGATAAAAAAATGTCAATCCTACAGAGAAAAAATATGCTATTGTGGGGCTTGGCAGCCGCTCAAGAATGTTCTCAAACGCAATTCTAGATACATACAAAGAGCGCAGTGAATTGGTTGCACTTTGTGACAGCAATCAGGGGTGGATGGATGTCAACAATGAGTCTTTCACCAGCAAATATAAGACAGGGCCTTTTAAAACATATCATGCAGCAGAATTCGATAAAATGATTGCAGTACATAAGCCGGATATTGTGATTGTTACGACTAGTATAATGTATAATTTAAAGCGGCGAAATAGGAGATGTTGTTTCAGTACATTTTGAATGGATGCTCAATACAAAACACGGAGCGGACTATTTCAGAAGGTGGCATCGGGATAAAAAGAATAGCGGCGGGCTGATGGTACATAAATCGACTCATCACTTTGATCTGGTGAACTGGTGGCTGAATGATACGCCGAAGGAAGTTTTCGGAATGGGGCGATTGGCTTTCTACGGATTGGAAAACGCGGAAAACAGAGGTGTTACAGAGTTGTATCACAGATGTCTTGATAATGAGTTCGCAAAAAAGGATCCTTTTGCTTTAAACATAAAAGATGGTGGAGAGCTGGAAAATCTCTATGTTAAAAATGAAGATTATGACGGTTATATCCGGGATTATTCTGTGTTTTTCCAAGGAATATCCATTGAAGATACTATGAGTGTAATAGTTAGATATAAAAGTAAAGCTACGCTGACATATTCTCTTAACGCATTTTGTCCATGTGAAGGTTATAGGGTAAGTATTAACGGTACAAAAGGCCGTATAGAGATGGAAATTAATGAAGCCCCCTATGTTTCCGGTTCAGCATTTGACCAGAACAATCCTGACTTTAATATGACAGAAGAGGAACAGAGAGAATTAACAGAAAAAGTTTATATACAAAAACTCTGGGAAAAACCGGAGGAAGTAACCTGGTCAGAAGCAGAAGGAGGAGGACATGGAGGTGGAGATAAAAGATTGCTGGATGATATATTTCTAGGAGCCGGGGATGATCCATTAACAACTGCAGCCGGCCCTTTGGATGGCGCAAAGTCGATTCTTGTAGGTATTGCTGCAAATATATCCTTTTAATTTTTTGCAGCGGTTTTGGAAAACAGATGCGGTGACATTTTATTTAAATTTCTGATAACAGGTCTAAAATCTAGAAGTGATAAAATATCTCTCTCCAGATCTATTCCCGGAGCAATTTCAATCAACTCAAGTCCCGTATCACCTAATTGGAATACCGCCCTCTCTGTGATGTACAAGACTTTCTGTTTCTTAATAAGGGCTTGTTTGGCACTAAAAGATATTTGCTCTACTGCAGTTACAAATTTAGAGAATTTTCCCTCTTGTGTAATATGCAAATTTCCATCAGATACTTCGATTTCCAATCCCCCGACGGTAAAGGTTGCACAAAAGACTACAATCTTGGCAGTTTGGCTGATATTGACAAATCCTCCGACCCCGGCAATTTTATGGTTGAACTTTGAAACATTAACATTTCCAAAGGAATCTATCTGTGCAGCTCCCAATGCTGCATAATCCAGACCACCCCCATCATAAAAGTCAAACTGAGCATTCGCATTTATTACAGCTTGAGGATAAACAGCCGCACCAAAACTCAATCCACTTGCGGGAAGGCCGCCAATCGGGCCACTCTCCACCGTAAGGGTAAAATTATTCAAGAGATTTTTTTCAGCTGCTATTTTGGCAATATCTTCCGGCATGCCTATACCCAGGTTAACAATAGCATTTCCGGGTATCTCATCACAGGCTCTTTCGGTAATTATACGCCGGGGAGACATGGGCAAAGGCTCTAGAGCTTTGCGCTGATCTGTTATAGCAGGAGACGGCAGACAGAATTCCGGTTTAAAATTGGATGCATATATCGGAGAATTCTCATGCGGCCTGCCTACCACGACTTTATCAACTAAAATACCGGGCACTTTTATATGATGAGGATGAGCAGGTTTATCCAATATTTTTCCAACCTGGGCAATTACGATACCGTTTGAGTTGTGTACAGCCTGTGCAATAGATAAACTGGTTCCGAAAAACGGTTCCTGATCCATAACCAGATTTCCATAAGGGTCTATTGCCGTGGCGCTTAAAAAGGCAATGTCGATGGGAAAAGACTTATACCAAATCCAATCCTTTCCACCCAACTGTATACGTTCAATAAAATCAGGAGGGGTGCAGGAATTAACCCGGGCACCATCTGAAAGCGGATCAATAAATGTTTCTAAACCAACATGGGTAATACATCCGGGTCGTTTTGCGGCAATATCACGGTAAAGTTGCGAGATAACACCCTGCGGAAGGTTATAGACCATCACTTTTTCATCCAGAACCAACTTACCGATCTCAGGAAACCAGCCTAAATATCCGCCGATAATAGTTTTCAGCAATCCCTGATGGGCAAAGTGACCAATACCGCCCTCTTTGTTGCTCAGGCCGTGCATGGCACTGAAAACCAGGGTTAAATCCTTCGGTTCTCCGGTGGCTAAAAACCGTTTTTCCAGCGCACTGCTTAATGCTTCTGCCTGTAGAAAAAGGGTAAACCCCTCAGAAGCAATAGTGTCGTTGTCTTTAATCAAGCTTACTGCATGTTCTGCAGAACAAATTTTATCTGCCAGTACTATACTCATCAGATCCAGCCGCCATTAATATGTATGGTTTGACCAGTTATATAATTCGATAGATTACTGCTCAAAAAGAGGACCAGTTCAGCGATTTCTTCAGGTTCTCCTATTCGTTTCAGGGGAATTTGCCGACACATCTCTGTAATATATTCTTCCGGTATGGTACCTGACATTTCAGATTTAACGACTCCGGGAGCAATAGCATTAACGGTGATTTTTCGTTTGGCAAGTTCTTTACAAAGTACTTTGGTTAAGCCGATAAGACCTGCTTTGGCAGCGGCATAATTACTTTGACCATATAATCCGATGAATGCAGAAATAGAGGAGATGTTAATAATCCTGCCATTATCATTGAGATAGGGAGATGCTTCCTTACAAACAGTAAATACTCCCGTTAAATTGGTATCAATAACATTGTGCCATTGTTCATATTCCATTTTTGATAGAGTTCTGTCCTGGACAATCCCCGCATTGTTGATAATGATATCCAGCCCGGCCATTGCAGCGATACTTTTACTGATCATATTTTTTACCTGCAGCGGATCACGGACATTAGCAGCTATGGATATAGCGTTTGTAGAAAGTGAACGCACTGTATCTTCGGCCAGCTTCTTGTTAAGCCCTTTGTCGTCATCAAAGTAATTGATAATAAGGTCTGCTCCGGCTTCGCTCAGTTTCCGGCAAATTGCTTTTCCCAATCCCTGACTTCCCCCGGTAACCAGTGCTGTTTTTCCTGTTAAGTCAATATTAATCAATGGTATATTCCTTTATAGGTAGTAAATTAATAGGTGTAAAAACCCCTTCCGGTTTTTCTTCCCAGATGGCCTGCATCCACCATGTTTTTCAAAAGAGGGCAGGGTTTATATTTGTTATCCCCGTATCCTTCATATAAAATAGTGAGTACCGAATATACGACATCCAACCCGACAAAGTCGGCCAATATCAGTGGACCCATCGGCATGTTGCAGCCTAAAGTCATCCCCTTATCAACATCTTCCGGCAGCATTCCGTCTCTGATACAATTGAAAGCTTCATTCAGCATCACTAATAATATTCTGTTGACGAGAAAACCGGGATAATCCGGAGCGCTAATGTACTCTTTCTTCATTGCTGTAACAATATCTGCTGCGGTATTAAAAGTTTGATCCGAGGTTTCCACCCCTTTAATAATCTCTACCAGTTTCATTACAGGTACAGGGCTGAAGAAATGCATTCCTATAAACCTGTCTGGTCTTTTCGTACAACCGGCCAGTTCGGTGATAGATAGTGATGAAGTATTAGTGGCAAAAAGGGTTTCTTCTTTACAAAGAGCATCCAGCTCGGTGAAGAGTGCTGTTTTTAGTGATATTTTTTCGGTGATAGCTTCAATTACCATATCAACATCTGCAGCAGCAGTAATGTCATCTACTAAAGTTACTGCATTAAGAGCCTTCTCTTTAGCTGACTGTTCAAGTTTTCCCTTTTCAACAGCCTTGTTCATACTCTCTTTCAACTTAATAAACGAACTGGAGCCGATCTCACCATTTTTTTCATACCAAAAAACGGAATAACCGGCTTTTGCGGCGGCTTCAACTATTCCTCTACCCATCAGTCCGGCACCAACTACCATAATATTTTTAATTTCCATAACAAATTATCCTTTTATCAAATGATTTTGTTCTTCGATATCCTAAGTCAGACAGACTCCAGATAATTCTCAATATATAAAGCCATTCCCTGACCGCCGCCGACACAAAGAGTTACCAGACCTTTTTGTAAATTCCTGCGTTTCAGTTCATTCAGCAGTTTGATTATCAGAATAGCTCCCGTAGCCCCAACCGGATGCCCGTGTGCGATTGCACCTCCGTTTACATTACATTTTTCTTTATCAATTCCCAGCTCTTTTATTACCGCGATTGATTGAGCGGCAAAAGCCTCATTCA
>JADHUD010000024.1 GCA_016784705.1 Spirochaetia bacterium
CTTCTCTCTTCATGTTTTTTCGGTTTTTTCCATTTGTTCAATCTCTTAGAAAATCCTTCCCTGGTGGTGGTTTATCAGGCAGTAATTGTATCGCTTCCGGGGATTATCTATTCTGCGCTGCTTTTGAAAGGAAGAAGTCTCTGGCCGGCAATAATGATACATTGGCTCACTAATGCTGCAGTTAATATAAAAATTGCTGAAAATCCTGATTTTCAGGAGACCTTTTCCATGTGGCTGATCTATGGGCTAATCCTGATTCCTCCAGTAGCATACAGTTTTTATAGTATAAGGAAACTTCCAGAAACATATATATCTGATTATTTTAACGTGTCAGGTTCACTAAAAGAACAGGAGCAGTAAATTATTTTAACGTTTTTATAACTTTATTAGCTGCTATTTTCCCCGTGAGTATAGCCATAGGAAATCCGGAAGGACTATATACCCATTGGCCAGTTTTAAAAACATTCGGAATAGGGGTTTCAATAGATTTGTTAATATCCTGCATCCTGTGCGGAACAGGAACAGTCTCACCGGAAAACGCCCAAACAGTTCTTGCACCCTGAACATTCCCGGTAATTTGTGCTATGGATACTAGAGTTACCGCAAAATGATCAAGTATTCTACCTGTTAATACGGGATATACACTATGTGTAAGAACTTCAATTATGAATCAGAAATAAAACCGACAAATTCTTCATACCATCCCGTATCATACACCTTTTTAGTGAGAGTATAATCAAACAGGCAGCTGATAATGAGGCCGGTTCTGCCTTCAGGCGCAAGCGAAGCATCTTTTTAAGACAGGAATGGATATTTCGAAAGTGTTTAAGGAGATATATCTTTTTAAAATACTCCGGAGGAATATCTACGGAAAGGAAGAGAGAGAAGACAGAATCTCCTCCTTTGGGAGTTAAGAGTTGATTTTTGCGCTGTTCTATACCAAACAAGTTTTTTGTAAAAATATGTTTCTCCATTGTTATCAGTTACAGACTGATTTTCAGGGTCTATGCTCAAAATCATGGAATTGGTATGTATAACAATACTTTGTGATTTTACAAATTCACTCAATAAATTCATTACAGCAGCAGTCCCACCCTCAGGATATATATAATCAAGATATACACTGAAATAACTCATGGCAAAAAAGACCGGAGTCTGTGAAAAAATGCTGTCCTATGATATCCCGTAATGAATTGTTTTCTGTTTAAGTCTCCAGAAAATCTTCTACAGGTTCCTGCATTCGATTGATTTTTCCAATTGTGAAAATAAATTTAAATATCCATGGCAGTAATGTTTTAAAAACTTAGGAAAAATCTTTTATAAGATCTTTAAACATTGGATTTTCTCCTCCATAGAGGACATCCATATTTTTTCACTGCTTAATCCTGTTAAAGCAAGTGTTTTTCCCCATAAAAGGGCACCTGTTTCGCGATCCAGTGCATGAGGAGCCGGCTTTTCCGGATGGGTAAGGTTAAAATACTTACCTGAAACAGTACTCAATTCGGGGGCTGATGCAAGATAGTGCAGTGACTCTCCTGATATTATTACATCCTTCAGGGATTTGCTGACTACTTTATCATGGAACCATCTATATAAAGGACCATTATTGCTTCCAATGTTACTTTTTACTTCTCCGGGATGCATTGCATTAATGGTTATTTGCGTATGTTCAAGCCGATCTGCAAATTCCCAGACTGAGAGAAGTTGAGCAGTTTTTGAAGCACCATACCCCCGAAGGCCGGTATATATGCGCTTTTTCCAATTGAGGTCATTGATATTGAATCCGTTAAAACGGTGCCCCTGGGAATTAACCTGAATTATCCTGGCCGCAGGACTCTGCTGCAGCTTAGTGATTAATCGGTAGGTAAGGATGAAAGGAGCCAGGTAATTCACGCAGAATACCGATTCAAATCCTTCCTGAGTATATATTTTTCTTGTTGAGTGTATACCGGCACTGTTAATGAGGATGTCTACCGATGGAACCTCTTTGAGGATGCGTTCTGCTGCCTTGTGAACTTCCTCCAGTATAGTGAAATCGGCTAAATAATAGACAACGGTACATTTGAATTCGTTTTGAAGCTCATCGACTAGTTTTTTTACTTTCTGCTCATTCCGGGCGATAAGTACCAGATTACAATTGTATTGTGCAAATACTCTTACAGCAGATAATCCGACCCCCGAAGTTCCTCCGGCAATTACCGCTGTTTTTCCCTGTAAAGATTCCATGGACCGAAGGTGCTGCTTCTTTGTGTTGCGTATCATATCCTTCATGTCCGCAATTTTATACTCTCTAATATATTTTAACATACTGCTACCCAAACTTTTTATGCATAAATTTTCTATACGCTTTTCCGAAACGGGGAATATTATCAAATATGTCACCCCAGAGATCATAATAATCTCTTTGTTCTATTATCAGAGAATCTTCATTCAGGGTGAGTTTTGAACAGCCGTACAGGATCGAGCTGGGGAATTTCTTGAACATCATGGTCATTTCCCACTGCATGAAGATTATCTGCTCATTTTGGGAGAGACTGATAATTTCCATCTTCAGCTCTTTACAGCGGTCTGCAAGCCGGTTGCATAATGCCTCAAAGGCGGCTTTGCCTTCAACTCTCTGAATAGAATCCTGAAATATAATACTCTCATGGTAATAGGGGAACAAGTGTGACCAGTCAGGTTTCCCATTAGTGTTGTATGTCTTTGACCAGAGTGTTCTGATCAATTCAATGTCTAATCTGTTTTCCATAATTCCCCTTAATTATTCAGCAGGTATGATAAAGATTATGTACAGGTTATAATATAAATAATTACCGCTATGGTAAATACTCCTACAAAACCAGCTATCATAATTCCCAGGGTTTTTGAATACCCCTTAGGAGTTATCAGTCCTGCTTCATCCATCCCTTTTATTGAGGGATATAATCTAGAGAAAAATGTTAAAATAGAGAATATAAGCGCAATTCCGCTAAACACCTTAGTTGCACTGTTCCCGGTAATAATAATTCCGATCAGCAGTACAATAAAAATTAATTTCGTTCCGGCTACCCAATTAATCAAATACTTTACGAGCATATGGACTTCAGGATCTTTTTTTGATTTTTCATACGCATTAAACACACCCATGCCATTGCCGCGCCGGGTTCCCGGTGTCAGATAGAGCATTAATACATTTGAAAGCTCCAATATGCCAAAGACAATTAATACAATTGATAATATATCCATATAGATTTCCTTACCATTGGAATTATCCTCTCCCGGAAGATTCCATCTCTTTTAAAAGAAGGTAACATTTCATAAGAAAGCGGGGGATATGAAAAGGTCCCTTATAATGATTACCCTTTAAGTCTACCTGTACTGAGCCGTCGCGCCGCAGATACCCAAACCATTCACCCTTTTCGCGGTCGGGGAAATGGGACCAGGTAAAATCATGCACCCTGTCGAACCACTCTTTGTAACGGGTTTCACCGGTCATGCTGTAAGCCAAAAGGAGAGCGTAAACTGCCTCATTGTGAGGCCACCAGTATTTCATCTCCCACTCAATTTGGGCTGGTTGTCTGCCTTCAATATCGATAAATGAAAAAAGACCGCCGAAATCCTTATCCCAGCCGAGTTCCAGGGACCAATCAAGAATAGGCAGGATTCGTGCTGTCAATTCTGGATCCTTTCTCAGTTTTGCCTCTTCAAGCACAAACCAGGCAGTTTCTATCGCATGTCCGGGGTTAACGCACCGGCCTTCCGGTCCTTCAGTCATTTCACCATCAGGGCCGACGGTCTCCAACAGAGCTTTGAGGTCGGGTTTTACAAAATACCGAAACAATTCATCAATCTGCTTATCAATTCGATCTGTATACATTTCAGTATGTTCAGGATCTGCCTGCCGCATAATCTGGCAGAAACTGATCATCATCATGGTCATGGAGTGGCTTCGGAACTGACGAGTTTCCGGATCGATTTTTGCTTCTAGGTCAGCAGGAGGATTGCTGATGAGGTTATACAATGCTCTTGCCTCTTCCAGGGCTTTCGCATCACCTGAGATTTCCGAATAAGCCGCTAATCCAATCGCCGCAAAGAGCTCAGAAAAGAGGTAGCGTCTCATAATAAGAGGCTTTCCCTCACGCGTTACTTCAAAGTAGACCCGGCCGTCGGATGCTCTTCGCAATTTTTCTCTGATAAACCGCACGCCATTTTCAGCCGCTTTCAGCCACTCGGGGTTTTGGTCTATATCCCGGTAGAGGGTGGAAAAAACCCAGACAGCGCGGCCCTGAACCCAACCGCCTTTATCGGTTGAAAGGGGTTTGCCTTCACGATCCAGAAAATCCATGAATCCGCCGTATTCCCAATCAACTGAATTATTCAGCCAGAATGGGATTACATCTTCGGTCAGTTCCCGGTAATAAAAAGTTTTCAACTCTCTGATTCTCGCTACGTTCATTGGTATCATCCTTTCCATGTGTGTGCAGCTTCGTACATTGCAACTATATTTCGCGTTGGAATATCATCCTGAAAATTATGTGTCGGACCCAGGATAAAGCCGCCATCTCCGCTCATGTCATCCAGAAGCCGCCAAACAGCCTCCCGAACCTCCTCTTCGCTGCCGAAGGGAAGCAGTTCCTGTTCATCGACACCACCGGAAAAGCAGATCCTGTCACCGAACTCTTTTTTTAATTCAGCAGGAACCATTCCGTTGGCTTTGACCTGAAGAGGATCCAGGACATCGACCCCGGTATCTATTAGGGCGGGTATCAAATCTCTGATTGCACCGCATGAGTGCTGATAGTAGTATGCACCGAAAGCTTTTGCAGATTTACCCATGAGAGAAAGTGCCGGCTGGAAAAATTCTTTCCATATTTCCGCACTGAGCAATAACCCCTGCTGTGTCCCAAAATCATCGCCTATTCTGAAAAAGTCAATTTTCCCCTCTGCAGATTTCATCATTTTGGTGATAAACGGGATATGAAATTCAAGAATCCGTTTAATTAAGGCGTGATAGAATACAGGGTTAATGTATAAATCCATCAAACTCCGTTCAACTCCGATCAGGCTTTGAATCGGGTACTGGAGAACTCCAGGAGAACTGAAGCCGGGGGCGGTCATAATTGCAAAATCCCGCAGGGAATCACAATCACTGCTTAATGCAGAAAAGTCCCACCAGTCAAGAGCAGGGAGGGGCCATTCGGCGGCTGCTTCCGGGTCTTCAATTTTTTCCATGGGCAAGGATTTCTCATTCCAGTAACCGGCGCGGTCGCTGAATTTCCGGTATTGCCAATCAACTCCCCAATAGTCCCGTTTCTCGGTATCCGAGATTTCCAGCGCTGGTCCAATATACGCAGGGCCGACCCAGCGGAAATCGATACCAAACTGGCTGAACAGTTCTTCATCTGTTGCAGCTCCCAGATCTTTTTTAATACGAACCCGCACTTCCGGGACATCCCGGTACATGAGAGGAATACGATCTGGTTCCGAATGATTAATCGCACATAATACACGTTCTTTAGAATTCATAGTACTTTCCCCAGGTTGTTTTACTGTGATGACATTTTAGAAAGTGCCATTAGCGCCTTTTTAAGTCCATTCCGTACTGATTCTCTGGCAGCCGACTCCGCGCCGTTTAAATCTCTGCTCTCTATTGCTGTATAAATGTTCTGATGCTGATTGTAGGTCTCTTCATAGCTATGCTCGTCAAGAAGCATCTTAACTCCCTCTTTTCCCGTCTCATATATCGAGTCAGCTATATAGAGCACTTTTTCCAAAATGATTTCATGCTGGTGTTCCATGTACTTGTTTCTGGCTCCCCGGGCAATATAGCGGTGGAAATCAAGATCAATCTTTGAAAAGGCTGCATGATCCACTTCACTCTTGAGCTGTTCATGCATATGCTCGAGATTCATCTCAAGAAAATAGAGTTGAGATACATCCATTCTCTGCGTAAAAAGACGCGCCAGCATACCGTCCATTGCCTCGCGATAACTGTAGAGGTCAATTATATCCTGCTCGTTATACTCTTTAATCATATAACCGTTTTTGCCGGTTCGCTCAATAAAACCCTCATGCACAAGAAGCTGAATTGCTTCCCGGACGGGAATTCTGGACAGTTCCATCTGTTCAGAGAGAAATGCCTCGGTCATTCGTTGTCCGCGTTTGATTTTTCTGTCCAGTATAAGATTTTTCAGTTTGGTGTAGGATGATTTTTCAATAATTCTTTCATTAACCATAAGCTCCCCTTTATTATGTGTTATTGTATACCGTAAAATAATATTTAACAAGAAATAACTTGACAGTATACAAACGTATGCAATAATAAGATCAGGTTGTTTTTTCAGAAATGAAAATGAGAGGAACTATAGGCTGCTGTCTTTTCTATTATGAAAGAACCTCAAGTATAATTTGAAATAATAAAGAAGGTAGCATAATGGCAAAATTTAGCGATTCAGATTTAAGGGGTGTTATTCCCGCGCTGATAACTCCTTTTGATGCACAGGAAAACTTTGATGAAAAGAGGATGCGGGCAGTAGTTGAGCATCTGTTAAGCAAAGGGGTTCATGGACTCTATCTGACCGGAAGTACCGGAGAAGGGTTTCTCATGACTCCGGATGAGCGTAAGCAGGTTGTCGAAGTGGTGGTGGATCAGGTTGCAGGAAGAGTTCCCTTAATCTCACACGTTGGGGCAATCGGTACGAAAGTTTCCATTGATCTGGCTAAACATGCCGAAAAAACTGGTGTGGATGCGCTCTCTTCAGTCCCCCCTTTTTATTGGAAGTTTAGTGATGACAGTGTCTATAACTACTATAATGACATTACGCAATCTACAGCCCTTCCCATGATTGTCTATAATATAGCGCTTGCCGGATTGGTTGGCTTTGAACAAGTTAAACGCTTCTCTACCATCGAAGGAGTAAAGGGAGTTAAATATACTGCTACTGCACATTTTGAGATAATGCGGATGAAAGAGGAACTGGGAGATGATTTCCTGGTCTTCTCCGGCTGTGATGAGATGGCGATGTCCGGGCTCTCTTTTGGGGCTGATGGTCTTATTGGTTCATTCTATAATCTGATGCCTGAGTTGTTCATATCTATTTATGAGGCTATTAAGAGTAATGATCTTAAACTTGCTGAAAAGAAACAGAGAGAGGCTAATGCAATAATAATGTATGCTACCCAGCAGAATCATCTGGCTATTATTAAGCATGCTCTCACCTGGATGGGGGTGGATGCAGGATTCTGCCGCAACCCTTTCCCCAATTACAGCAGAGCAGAGCAGGAAGTGATGAAAACCAGCTTCCGGATGCTTAAGGAAAAACACCGTCTGACAGATGTGGATTTCCTGAATGCCCTCTAGGAGAAATTAACCTCTAGGAGAAAATAGTATGGCACATAAAGCACCCAATATTCTCTGGATAGGATTAGATCAGATTCGGTTTGATACTCCTGGAGTAAATGGGAATACTCTATGCAGAACTCCTCACATCGATCGGCTTGCGGGTGAAGGAGTGAACTTTACCCGTGCCTATACAACCTGCAGCCTCTGTTCTCCAGCCCGGGCAAGCATGTTCACCGGGAAGTATGCTTTCAGGCATGGTATGGGAACCAATTGCGACATGTATCACAGCCTGTCAGCAGAGCTTACCCATCCTGAAGATTTACTGCATCTTAATTTTCAGAATGCGGGATATTCAGCAGGATATGCAGGCAAGTGGCACGTAGGAACAAATTTGGGTCCTGCGGATTTTGGGTATGAGGGAATGAGTCTTCCGGGGTATGGTAATATCGTTAATCAGGGTATTTTTAAAAATTATCTGCAGAAAAATGGACTGCATTACACCATAGATTCAAAATTATATGTAAATCCGAATGAGCAGACTCTTGCAGGAGGGCGCTGGAACGGCCCGGTTGAGTCCGCCCCGGCACACTATGTGGCAAACTATACTATGGAACAAATGGATCTATTTGCTGATCGTGACCAGCCGTTCTTCATGAATTGTCAATTCTGGGGGCCGCATGGTCCGCATTTACCTTGTGACGGGTTCTACGGTATGCATGATCGGGATTCTATTCCACCCTGGGCTAACTGGGATGATGATCTTACCGCAAAGCCGGGCAGGATTGAACGGGAAAGTAATGACTTCTACCGTAATCACCCGCGGACATGGGAGGAGTGCAGGGAACTGGTCGGGCTGTATTATGATACAACCGCGATGATTGATCACCAGATTGGCCGTCTCCTGGACTACCTTGCAGACCGCGGACTTAGGGAAAATACTATCGTTGTCCTTTCAGCTGATCATGGTGACATGACAGGCAGCCATGGCGGACAGCTTGATAAGGGGATGCTCTATCAGGAGGCACAGCACATACCTATGATTCTTTCCTGGCCGGGAAAAATAGCTGCTGCTGCTAATGATACTTTGGCCCTGAATATGGATATCATGCCTACTCTCATGGATTTTGCCGGGATTTCTGTTCCGGATGGGCTGGATGGAATCTCCCTGAAACCAGCTGTTTCTGATAGTATGAACTATACAGGACGTAAAGAGGTTTATCTCGAATTTCACGGGCTCCGGTTCCTCTACTCCCAAAGAGCAATAATTACTGACGATAACTGGAAGTATATCTTTACCCCGGGTGACAG
Source organism: Spirochaetia bacterium (assembly GCA_016784705.1). Classification (GTDB taxonomy): domain Bacteria; phylum Spirochaetota; class Spirochaetia; order JABMQR01; family JABMQR01; genus JABMQR01. The sequence continues at coordinate 8,630 of JADHUD010000024.1, forward strand.
AGATGAGCTATATGATTTGAATTCGGATTCTGCTGAAATGCACAATCTTATCGACTCTCAAGAGTGGAGCAGTAAGAGGCAGGAACTGCAGGAGAGAATACGAGTCACCTCTGCGGGTTTCAAGGATCCTTTGCGTGACTGCATAAGTAAGTTTTTCGGAATCTGGAATACGGAATCCGGGCAGATTGATGCAACAAAATTTTTCTGATTCTCAGGAGGATCTACCCCATGAATATCCTGTTCTATTCTCATCTTACAGCAGAATTTCCCGAAATTATTCTTCCATTGAAAGAGTCATATCCGGAACATGATTTTATCTATGCACAGAGCAAAGATGAGTATCTTGAAGGGCTGAAAAGTGCCCATGTACTCATCTACGGAAATCTCTCCCCGGAAGATGCTGAGATAGCAAGCAGCCTGAAACTTCTCATAATTCCCTTTACGGGTACCGCACATCTTGATCTCGATTTTTTCAGGGAAAGGGGAATACTTGTCGCAAACAGTCCTGGAAATGGTTCAATAGTTGCGGAAAGAGCACTTGCACTGGCTATGGCCGTCTGCGGAAGAGTTCTGGAATTTCATATTGATATGTCGAAAGGAGACTGGCACCGTACCGGTAATCCGCAAAAGCCTTTTGATTACTGGTTTTCAATGCAGGGGAAGCAGGTGAGTATTCTGGGAACAGGGGATATCGGGCAGGGGATAGCAAAACTCCTGAAGGGTTTTGATTGCAAGATCAAAGGGTACCGGCGGGAGACTGTAATCCCTCAACATTTTGACTCGGTAACAGCTTCAATTGATGAAGCACTGGAATTCGCTGAGATTCTATTTATTGCACTGCCCATCAGTTCTGAAACAGATAACCTTATCAACCAATCCAATATCGATAAACTTAACGGCAGTTTCCTTATTAATGTAGGCCGCGGCAAGATAGTCAACGAAGCGGCTTTGTATGAGGCGCTCTCAACAGGCAAGCTGGCCGGTGCAGGATTGGATGTATGGTATGATTATCCCTCCAAAGCGAAACCGCTCGCAACCGGGTCTGCTTTGCCTTTTCATACACTGCCCAATGTCGTTATTTCACCCCATGCAGCAAGTCATACCCCTGAAGGGAAGCAGGGACAGCTGATGGGTGTCTTGCGTGCACTTGAAAGCTATCTGAAAAAGGGTGTTCCTGATACCTTGCTGACCTGAATCCTAGTCCTGATCAATTTTTTTATCTGGTGAGACCGATAACCCGCATCAGCTCGGGAAGCAGCTGTTTCTTACGTGACAGTATATCGGGAAGCAGATACTGCCCTTTATCAATCTTTTCAAAAATAAGATTAATCTCAAGGAATACATTACTGTTTGTTATCAGAAGGCTGCTCTGTTTCAGGACATCAGTTATGAGCAGCATTGACCAGTTAAGATGCTCTTCTTCTGCGATTTTCTCAAGGGATAGCTGGAATTTCTCGGCCATTTCCGGAATGTCTTCCAGAGTGGTCACTTCAACCTGTCCAATACCCATCTTGACACCTTCGTGGTCATAGATCTTGAAATCAGAACGTATTACCTCTTCAGGGTCACGTTTTTTCAGCATAGTTAGCTGGGTAAAGAGTTCACGTGTATAGGTTTCAGGATCAATATTGGTCGATCCGCAGAGGTAGCTGAGGGCTTTTCTGTCCTCAGCGGTGGTTGTCGGAGATTTCAGATTAACCGTATCGGAAATTATTCCTGATAGGAGAAGCAGCGCAATGTCCTGAGGTATAGGGACATCCTCGTGCTTGAAATGCTGGTAGACTATGGTGCTCGTGCTGCCGACCGGTTTAGCTGATATATAGATTGGATTACGCGTTTTTCCTGCGGCGAAACGGTGGTGATCAATTATCTCAAGGATGTCGGCTTCATCGCTGCCGTTTATACTCTGACCGGTCTCATTATGATCTATCAGAATCAATTTTTTTCTTGGCCGTTCAATAAAAGATCTTCTTGTAACTGTTCCGATAAATTTTCCATCATTAAAAATAGGGAGTCCTCGAAACTCAGAATGATTCAGGAGTACTTTTGCCTCATCAAAAGAGGTCTTTGCAGCAACCCGCGGCAGCTGAGTGTTCATAATAGTTTTAACCGGCGAACTCAATCTCAGCAGCCGGATCGATTCAGCGGTATCAGCCTCTGAAATAAATATATTTCCATCATAATCGGAGAAATCTATTGCCGGCAGCTCTCCTTTTTCAAGACCTGTGATTATTATAGCCGGCAGCTGGTTTTCTACGGCAAACTGAAGGATCTCTTTTCTGTTTCCCACAACAAGAAGAGGCAGCTGTTTTAATCTGCTTAATCTGGAGACACTTACCCGGTACGGCATAGCTCCAGACATGATGGGAGCAGAAAAGTGGGGTTTCTTCCCTTCCTTAAAAAGTCTGCCGGGAATTACTTTTTTAAAGTTTTCGGTATAAAACTCGTAGGAGGGTCGTTCACCTGTCTGTTGAGAGAGCATGAACCGTGAAATTTCGTTGATACTGACGATTCCCTTGTACTCATGCTCACTTCCGAGAACCGGCAGGAGACTGATATTATCATCAACTATGTATCTGATTGCTTCTAAAATGGTGTCATGCTCGGTAAGTGTGTGGCTGTTTTTTTTAACAATATCTTCTACTACCGGATAAAGATCTTTCATCATCGCTGGAGGCTGGATATCAGCCCGTGAAAAAGCTTCCTGTGTCTGTTCGTTCAGATTTCCGCACCGGATAGGTATATAGGAGTTTTCCGGATCGATTTTATTTTTCAGGAAACTGTAGCAAAAGGATGCAACGGTGCAGTCCATGTCAGGGTTTCGGTGTCCTGTAACAAATATTTCACTCATGTATATATCTCCTGCATCGATTTTCCCCATCATAAAACGGTATAAGAATAATCTCAATAGATAATCTCAATAGATAATCTCAATAGATACTTGACAACTGGCCGTCGACAGCTTATAGATTTAAGTCACAGAGACTCCCGTCAAATTCAGCTGTGAAAGAGGTGAACCTTGGAAGCAGACGATACTATTTTCCTGAACGATTCCGATTGGCTGAAATCACCCTGTTCAACTTGCGGCAGTACATATTGCTGCTCATATTTGCCGCTTTGTTATCTCTCTATGGAGACACGTTCTGAAATGCTGTTAATGGCAGATTTGTGCTGGTTTGAGGGGCTGGTTCCCGCCCTGAAGGATGACGGACAATGGCAGCTCTTTTATCATGCAGACTGCAGGTTTCTTCATAGCGTTACGGGGAAGTGCAGTATTCATGGAACTTCACAGCAGACAGGAATCTGCCGTAATTATTCACCCTATGATTGCTGGTATGAAAAAGCATTCAGAACGACGGAAACGAATATGTTGATTCGTTTCACCAGTGAAAGAGTAGAAAAGCTTATTGAGATGACAGTTTTTGATGATGAGGGAGTTGTACAGTCAGTTCCGCCATGGAATGTTCTGCAGCGAACCTTTTCTGAACTTCCCTATGCGCGGACAGTGGAGCCAGCCGTTCAGATGCCTGTGGCGAAGTCTGTCAATGATGAGCTTTTGTTTCTATTGCCCCCTGGCAAACCCCGGCGGCAGGAACATTTAGAGCTGATAAAATTCAGATTGGGTTTTCCAGGAATTATGTTGATGGTTTCTCCTTCTCTCTGGTGCTTCGCTCTGCCGGCCCTGGTGAAGAGTATGGTTCCGGAGAATTTCAGAAAGATCCTGCTTCAGCGGCTGGAAGCTGGAGTCTATGATGCGATCATAATGGGTCTGTCAGAGTGGGAAAGGGCTGTTTTGCATGCAGGAAATTTTCAAAGAATAACCCATTATGGTGCTGTTACGCAGCAAATTGGAATAATTCCTCCAAAATACGATCCGGATAATCCGGGAATAGCTATATATTAATAAAAAAGAGTCAGAGCCAATTTCAAAATAAAATCATTTTGAAATTTCCTCGTCAGATTTCCGAAAGATTCTGCAGCTCCAGCCACGAAAGGAAAGACCGTATTTTCAAATCCCAGTAGTCCCATGTGTGGGCAAATCCGGGATCTTCTTCAAAGTGAACTGGAATACCTAACATTCGGGTTGTGTTATAAAAATCTTTATTGAGCTGAAAAAGAGAATCTTCCGTACCGCAGCATTGATAAAGATGAGGCAGCGTTACTCCTTTTGAGATGCTTTGAGAAAGCAGCCAGGGCAGATCGTTTACCGTTTCCCGCACATCTTCCGGGGTACCGAACATTCTTGCAAACTCTTCCGGATTACCTCTTTTCAAATTAAACCGCTCCAGAATATTAACTACTCCTGAAAAGCTGCCGGCAGCAGAGATCAAATCAGGTCTGTTAAGAGCGAACTTGAATGCACCAAACCCGCCCATTGAGAGGCCGGCTGCAAAATTATCCTCTCTCCGGTGAGAGAGCGGAAAAAAAGAACGAGCTTTAGCAATAAGTTCTTCACTGATAAAATGCCAATACCTGCCGCCTGCCGCCATATCATTGTAGTAGCTCCTTTGGGCATCAGGCATAACAACAGCTATTCCATAGTCATCAACATACCGTTCAATAGAGGTATTCCTCAGCCAGGAATTTTCATCATCTGAGAGTCCGTGAAACAGCCAGAGAACAGGGAATGTTCCTGCGGGCACACTTGTTTTCTTACCTATGATGCCGGGAGTCCGTTCAGGTAAAATTACGTTCATTGATGTTTGTATCTTTAAGATATTTGAGTGAAATCTGCAGCCTAGCAGTGCCATTCAAGGTCTCCTTTTTGTATCTTCAGGTTCCTGCAATCGTACGGTCAGCCTTGAGAATCATCTGAAGGGCTGGTTTGCAGATTGATTTTTATCTCTTTAAGCATTGCCAGAATTTGCGTGAGATGAAGCCGGTTTTTACGGGGTGAATCTCCGCGTGCATAACTATCAATCAAATTCCTGTAAGTGAGTTCCCACTCATCTGTTACGGCAGACATCAAGTGCCTGCGAATTTCCTGTTTTGTTCCATCAATATATTTCTGATAGAGATCAGCATCATTCAGAATCTCTAAAACAGCATCTGCCATGCTTGAATAGTCATTTTTTGGGAGGATTCTCCCGTTCACACCATCGATGATCAGATCGGGAATTCCACGAACATTGAATCCGACACAGGGAATACCGTTGGCCTGAGCTTCCAGCATAGTCATAGGTTGATTCTCTGTGAGCGATGAAGTTGCAAAAAGCTCACAAGCACCAAATAAACCGCTCTTAACCAATGTATCATGCGGAATCCCGCCAGTGAAAATTATATGGGAACCAGCTGGATCGCTCTTTGCAAAATCTCTCAGCTCCTTCAGCTGCGGTCCATCACCCACAATGAGCAGCTTTGCCTCCGGCAGTTTTCTATGAATAATAAAGAAACATTTCAGTAAGATTTTGATATTTTTATCCTGGGATATTCTGCCGAAGTAGAGGATGGTTTTTCCCGTCAATGCATACCTCTTTTTAAACTGTTCAGCCTTGGAATTGTCAAATATTGCCGGATCAATGCCATTTGAGATGACTTTGATATCAGCGGTACTGCCGTTTCGGAGCATCTCGTGTTTTGTGGATTGTGCCGGGGCTGTATTCAAATCGGCAGCATTATAGTAGAGATTCGAGTATTGCCAGACACTCTCTTCTTTCACAGCAAAGAATTTCCCTCTGATAAAGTGCCGATAGTTGGAGGGATCAGAGATAAAAGTATGAAAAGTTCCAATGACCGGGATTCCTAATGTCCGTGCAACATTGATGCCGACGAAAGAGACAAAAAAGGGTGTCGCAAAATGAATTAATTCGATATTTTCCTTTCTGCAAATCTCCCGGATACGCAGACTGTAAGGGGACGACCATTTGAAATCTTTATAAAAACGAGCTGGGATGGAGGCTATATATTCGACCCTGATCCCTTTATAGCTGTAGGTTCGATTCTTTTTTGATGCAGCAGTGACGATAAGGACCGAGTGTCCGCGGTCAACAAGATTTTCAGCAAGATTAAGGACAGCAGTAACCACTCCGCTGATCATAGGGAGAAAAGAGTCTGTGAAAATAGCTATATGCAAAGGCGGGTCTTTTATAGGATTCATATTAGAGATTATACAAAATTCTCATAAGAATGATAAGAAGTCGAGGTATCATTATCAAAATTCCCGGAAGTTTCCCGAAAGTTTCCCGGTAATATGTACTGAAGATGCAGAGCAAATAACGTTAATGCT
>JADHUD010000025.1 GCA_016784705.1 Spirochaetia bacterium
AAGAATACCTGAAGTACCTTTTGTAACAGGAGCTTCAAGATCAAAAAAAGCAAATCCCATCATTGGCCCGCCGGCAACCATTTTGACCGGTTCCTCTTTAAATCCACCAGCTGCTTCAATTAACTCCCTGATTGGTGTGCCGACGACTGTACGAAAATTTCCGGGGTTTTTGATTGCATCTCCAGTAACTGTTACAACTCTTTCAATTAAAGGCTTATTCTTTGTCACTGCTTCAAATATAGCAAAAGCAGTACCCACATTACTTACTACTGCGCCTATCTCAATAGGAAGTCCGCCTGAGGGAACTTCCCTGCCAATAGTGGCTTTCAGCAGCTGTTTTTCATCACCTTGGGGATAGCGTACTTTTAATGGTTGAACAATAAATGGAAGCCTTTTCTCTTCAATTAATTTTTCCAATGCAAGAGCAGCATTCATCTTATTTGATTCAATACCGATAATAACTTTTTCTGCTTTAATAATTTTAGAAATTATCGATATACCTTTAAGAATTTCATCAGTATGTTCAAGCATAAGCCGATGATCTGCTGTTAAATAGGGTTCACACTCTACTCCGTTTATAACCAGATATTCTGCTTTTTTTCCTTTTGGTATGTTAAATTTTACGTGGGCGGGAAAAGCTGCGCCGCCCATGCCGACTATTCCAGAATCTTTGATAATTTCCAGAAGTTCCTTCGGAGTGAGATTGCTTATCCGGTCTTCATCAATACGTGAGAAATTTTTCTGTTTTTCCAGCAGAAAATCAGTTTCTATAATAACAGCATTTGTCTCTATTCCGTTAGCTAATATTACAGTCTGTATATCTTTGACTTTACCGCAAACAGATGAGTGAATATCTGCAGAGATAAAACTTTCGCCTGAACCAATTTTCTGTCCGGCAATAACTTCATCTCCTTTATTTACACAAACGACAGCTGGAGCACCAAGATGCTGCGACATCGGGATTGTTACGGTAGCTGGGTTTGCTAAATCTAAGATTTGAACATTTTCAGTAAGTGATTTTCTTCCATGCGGATGTATACCGCCTTTTTTAAAAGACCGGATTTTCACCATGTAAATTGAACTCCTTGATATGCCAATTCTAACGGTATTATATATGATTGATTAGAAAAATGTAAATATCAACACTATTTTCTGTGAGCTTCAATGATAAAGTATTTTCAATACTCATAAATTGTTGGTTTAAAATAATTTAGTAGAGAATTATCATTTGAATCTGTAAGAATAATATATTATAGCCAAAAAGTATTTCAAATATTAGTATGAAAGTATATTATATCGGAAATGAATAGATTCCTTCGCTATACAATATGGAAACTCAAAGGTAAAAAAGTTTATGCTTTAGTTGGGAGAAGTGGAACTGGAAAAAGTTTTAGATCTAAATTAGTTGCAGAGAAATATGGTATAGAGTTGATTATAGATGATGGGCTTTTAATCCGCGGTGATAAAATAATAGCTGGAAAGTCAGCAAAAAAAGAAAAGGTGTTTCTTAAAGCTATCAAAACAGCACTATTTGATGATGAATTGCATCGTAATGAAGTTATTTCTGCTCTGCAAAAAGAGGATTTCAAACGTATTTTAACAATTGGTACTTCAGAACGTATGATTCTCAAAATTGTGAATCGTCTTAAATTACCTGAACCAGAGAAAATTTTCAAAATTGAGGATTTTGCTAGTAAGGAAGAGATTGAAACTGCTATGAGAATTCGGAATACAGAAGGGAAACATGTTATTCCAGTACCAACAATAGAAATAACAAGAAATTATCCGCAAATTGTGTACGATTCCCTGAGAATCTTTCTTAAAAGAAGATTCTCAGTACCATGGAATAAGAAAGTATTTGAAAAAACTATTGTGAGACCTGAATTTGGTAAACGCGGTAAGATAACTATGTCAGAAGCAGCTTTAACTCAGATGGTAATTCATTGCCTAGATGAATTTGATGATGAACTCAGGGTTAAAAAAGTTATTGTTAAAACAGAACCTGCAGGATACAATTTGAATATCAAATTGAGAATGCCAATAAAATTACAAGTTTCCGGAACATTATTAGAATTACAGAGGTATATTGCTGATAGTCTGGAACGATATGGTGGTGTTTTTGTCACAGAAGTAAATATTGAAGTTGATGATTGGACCTAAAAACCTGTTCTCTGCTTTTTCTGGAATTGTTTCCTTCGATAGTTGATGTACTTCAATCAATAGATTTCCCAACAGGCTTAATTCTGCTTTTATTTGTCCGTTTTCTGGCTGGACTACTTCTTTTATTGCGATTTTGTGTGGGGATAGAGGTGTTGGGCTTGCGTACTGCATTTTTTGGAATTTTTATATTCTCTCTTTTAAATAATAATGCAACTGTTTTTTCAACTTCAAAATTGGCAGGTGTTATAGGTGAAATGAGCTGCTTGATTTGTTTAAATATATCTTTAAATAACTCATGACTATTCTCATATTCATCGGGAAAAGAGAGAAATGGTTCTATTAAGGCTGCAATCATCCTACTTTTCTGTACTCCGAATAGCTCTTTTTCACTTTGCTTCCTTATTGATGCATCTGATAAATCAATTTTCATCAGTGAATCAGTAATCTCGAGATCAAGTTCTTTTAAAGAGTTGAAAAAATTCTGGTTTAGAGAAGTTTTACGTTTCTTGGAAATCGCATCAGAAATCAGCGGCAGCATATAAGAAAAAAGTCCATACATATGCAGCTTTTTAATTATAACAGAGGAATATCCACTTTGCAGAATTTTGAAAACCTCTTCGGTCATTCTTGAACTGGAACAAAGTTTCAGCTCTGAAGCATTTTTTTTAATCGATAATCTAAGTCGATACGGCATTGAAAACCCAGTCGTCTCCGAATATTTTATACACCTAATCATTCGTACCGGATCTTCTCTGAATGTTATGGAAAGCGGTATAATTGACCGAACTCTTTTCTCCCGAATATCCCGCATTGCATTGGTAAAATCAAATATTTGACCCTCAAGAGGATCATAATAAAGACTATTCATAGAAAAATCGCGTCTGTTTGCATCTTCTTCGATTGTTCCGTAAATATTATGTTCACCAAGTTCTCCCTGTTCAGAAGATCGAAACGTTGAAACTTCAAATATTTTTTCCTGAAAATAAATGTGTGCCAGTTTAAATCTGCGGCCGATAATACGTGAGTTCCAAAAAATTTTTCGTATTTGTTTTGGATATGCATTTGTTGCAATATCGAAATCCTTTGGTTGTTTACCTATTAATAGATCCCGAACTGCACCGCCAACTATGTAAGCATCAAATCCACTGCGTTTTAGTTTCTCAATTATTTTAACAGCATTACTGTCAAGTTTATTTCTCTGAATGCCATGTTCTTCTCCAGTATATATATGAGCAGTTGTTACCCTTTTACCGGATGTAATTATTTTATATCTTTTCAGCATGTTTTATATCACTTCTCAGCTCTTTTTGTTGTTTCCAAATCTTTCGGAAAATTTTATCTGAACAAATTGTCTATATTTAAAAATAAAAATCATATTGAAATTTCCTTAATTATTATAGGTAGTATAACAAATACTGAATATTCAATTCTCTTAAAAACACAAGTAATTTAATGCAAGTAATTTGATACAATTGCTTTTTACCATTTTTTCATGTATTATTTACATAATTGTGTATGTATTATAACAATTTGAATTTGATTTATACAATCAGAAATTTTTTTTATTTAATTAATTTTTTAAATTCTTTAAAATATTTAAAAAAATTTATTTTTGGGTTCATATTCATAACTTGAGAATCAGATTTTTTTAATTACTACAGCTAATTTACATACCATTAGAGGTAATTTCATGCAAATAAACCCGCGCATACTTAAAGGTTTTCGTGATGCTCTCCCTGAACAGGAACTTATTAGAAGAGATACTATGTATAATCTTGAAAAAACTTTCAGATCTTTTGGGTTTATGCCAATTGATACTCCAGCACTCGAATACAAGGAAGTATTATTAGGAAAAGGCGGTGGAGAAACTGATAAACAAGTCTATGAATTTACAGATAAAGGAAAAAGAGAAGTAGCATTACGTTTTGATCTTACTGTTCCATTCGCTCGATATATGGCTATGCATTTTCCAACTATTGGGCTTCCGTTTAAACGATATCATATGGCAAAGGTGTGGCGGGGTGAAAATACGCAGAAAGGCAGATACAGGGAATTTTATCAATGTGACTTTGATATAGTAGGGTTAGATACTGCTTCTTCAGATTTTGAAATCCTTCTGTTAATCATGGATTCCCTTAAAAATCTTGGAATACATGATTTTACAGTACATTTATCCCACAGAGGTTTATTCAATGCATTTCTAACACATGAAGGGATCTCTGAGAAATCAGTTGAAATATTAAGAATTGTTGACAAACTATCAAAAATTGGAATTACAAAAACTCGAAAGCTGTTATGTGACCTCGTTACATCAGACAAAACAGAGAAAATACTTGCATATATCACCGCAGGTCAGAATCTTAAAACCAAGTCAGATATGAACCAGACTCTGCAAAAGTTAATAGAACTCTCCGGCGGACCTAACGAACATTCAGAAAGATTGCATACTGTTATAACTTTCTTGAAGGATTCTGAAAAAGACAGCAATGTACTGCTTGATCCCTCTATAACAAGAGGATTGGATTATTATACCGGTATAGTATATGAAACATTTCTAAATCCAGTTCCGGGAATAGGGTCAATCTGCTCAGGCGGAAGATACAATAATCTTGCAGCTCTTTATACAGCAGAAAAGCTTCCTGGAGTTGGTGCTTCGATAGGTCTCGATAGGCTACTTGCTGCTATGTCAGAACCGGAAATGGAAGAAAACAGCTCATTATCTATTTCGAATCCTTCAGACATTTTAATTATGTGTATGGATGATTCTCTTGCGGGATATTATGCAATAATTGCTGATAAGTTTCGTCAAGAGGGAATAAAAGTAGATATGTTTCATACGAAGAAGAAATTGGCACAGCAATTCAAATATGCTGAAAAAAAACAGATCGGTTATGCAGTTATTGCGGGAAATAATGAGGTAATAACTCATACATTTAATATGAAAAATCTTAAGACCTTCGAGGAATTTAAGAATTTAACCGTAGAAAAAGCATTAACTTTAATAAAGAAAACAAACCTATGAACCCGCAAGAGTTACCCATATACCAGCAGCGTGAACGAATAATTAAAGAACTTCAAAAGAATAAGGTAATTGTTGTTGAAAGTCCTACCGGCTCAGGAAAAACAACGCAAATCCCCTTAATACTGCATAACTATGGATTTTCACAGAATGGTATAATTGGTGTTACCCAACCAAGGCGTATTGCTGCTGTTTCTGTATGTGAATATATAGCAAAACAGCTTGGTTCTTCTATTCCAGGAATAGCCGGTTATAAAATGCGTTTTTTAGATATCACCAACTCTGAAACTGTGCTGAAAATTATGACTGACGGTATTCTGCTTCAGGAGCTTAAAGCAGATAGGCTGCTTTCAAAATATTCAATAATTATGGTAGATGAGGCACACGAAAGAAGTTTGAATATCGATTTTATTTTAGGTTTACTAAAACAGGTTTTAATTGAAAGATCAGATTTTAAAGTAATCATATCTTCAGCAACTATTAATGCAGAAGTTTTTTCAAACTATTTTGATGGATGCCCGATCATTCACATTGAAGCCCTGATTTACCCGGTAACTATTATTTACAAACCGTTACCTATTAATGACAATCCGGAAATTCTTATTGATAAAATTGTTGATATTGTTCAGCAGCGTGTTAAAGAGTCACCAGATGGAGACATTCTAATATTCCTACCTGGAGAAAGATTGATCTTAAACTGTGCTTCAAAACTTGACAGCATTGATAAAAAGAAGAGTTTATTTATTATTCCTTTGTTTGGAAGATTACCGAAAAAGGATCAGGAACGTGTCTTTATAAAGACTCCAGAAGGCATGCAAAAAGTAGTAATTGCCACAAATATTGCTGAAACAAGTATAACAATTGATAATATTAAAACTGTCATTGATTCCGGATTAGCAAAAATTAATTATTACAATCCAAGAACTTTTACTTCATCATTAATTGAGAGTTCGATTGCAAAAGCTTCCTGTAATCAGCGAAAAGGTAGAGCCGGCCGAACAGCACCAGGTGTTTGCTACAGGATGTATGATAAAAATGATTTTAATAATCGGCCGACATATACTTCGGAAGAGATAAAGAGAACAGATTTATCCGAAGTAGTTTTACGAATGTCTGAATTGGGTATCACAGAGTTTGAATCGTTTGATTTCATAACCCACCCGGGTCAAACCGGCATATCTAGTGCTATTGAGACTCTTAGGTTGCTGAATGCTATAAATGATGAAAATATATTAACCCCAACGGGTGAACTGATGGTGAAATTCCCGCTTCTTCCCAGGTTTTCAAGAATAATTGTAGAAGCAATAATAAAATATCATGATGTCCTGGAAGAGTCTATTATAGCAGCATCTTTTCTATCTGCCCGTTCTCCTTTCACCCTGCCTGCAGGGGAAGAGATTGAGGCAAGACATGCTCATCATAAATATAGTTCAGAAAGTGGTGATTTTGTTACGTATGTAACTCTTTTCACAAGCTATAGAAAACTAGCGCAGGAGTCTGCAAGAGAAAAATTCTGTAAAACAAATTATCTTGAAAAACAGACAATGGATGAATTAGTTAATATAGTTGAACAGCTAACTGAAATAGTTGCCGAAATAGGTATTCCTGTTTTGTCAGGGGGATCTCTTCATGATTACCTGTGTTCCGTAGCATCCGGCTTAATACAGTTTGTTTGTGTAAAAACCGGGAAAAATGTCTATAGAAGTCTTACCACTGATAAAATCCATATTCATCCCGGTTCAATTATGTTTAGAAAATCACCCTCGTATATAGTTGCTGGAGAAATTGTAAAAACAAGCAGAATGTTTGCCAGATCTGTTTCTGCTCTAAAAAAAGACTGGTTATCCGGGATCCATAAAGATCTTTCAATAAAACTTCTGCCTGACAGACGTATTGTTGAAAAAACAAAAAAACCTGATGCAAAAATAGATAGTAAAAAGCAGGAGAATTTCTTGCTTTTTAATAAGCTTTATCCTGTTGAACTGTACAAAAAAAATAAAAAAATTGTGGTTATTCCTTTTGAAGATTTACGTAATAATTTTAATCTTTTCACACAGAACAGGAAGAAATACAATCATTTACGCGTGAAAGTTACTTACAGATCTTTTTCATTTCATACGGGTGATCGTCTGGCTAGTATTATGAAAGCCATTCCTTTTATGAAACCTGAAAATGGAATTCTTGATAGTCCTCCACAGGGAAATTTTGAACCGGCAATTGAACCGCAAATACTAATTGATAATCTTTCTATTTTGTTGAGTTTTTGTAAAATTAAGAGAAATAGTAAGGTTTTAGGATTTATTACAATAGAAAACGATTCTAAAGGTACTTTCTGGTTTAAGAATGTAAAGAGTTTTCATTCTGCAATAGATATTGGTATATTCAGTTTAGAAATGCTTGCGGATATCATTACTGAAAAAAACGATAAAAAACTGCATACTGCATTAAATGATATGTATAGACAATTAACAATGATTTTTGAGTCATGAGGTCTTTGTTGATACTTTATTTACATTACTGATTTAATAATTATATCTTCAGGCAATTCTGTAATATATGTATCGGCCAGATTTCTTTGTATTACAAACTTTGTTAAACCATTAATATTTTTCTTATCATGCTTTAAAGCCTCTAGAAATTTGGTTATGTCAACTATTTTCGTATCAATTGAATAATTAAAAAAATGCAGTAATTTACTTACAGTTTCAGCATAGTGAGTATCTGTAATTTCCAGCAAGCGGCCAGCTTCCAAAGCCCTGGAAATTCCCCATGCAACTGCCTCGCCATGTGAAACATTTTCCAGACCGGTTATAGCTTCGTATGCATGCCCGAAAGTATGACCAAAATTAAGTTTAGCTCGTAAACCATTTTTTTCATAAGGATCTTCTTCTACATACTCTTTTTTAATCAGTAAAGATTCATAAACCAATTCCTCGACCACATCAAGGTTTCTGTTGAGGATTTCTTCTTTCCTGTCAGTAATTTTTGAGAAAAATTTACCCCCAGTGAGAAGACTGTGCTTGATAATTTCTGCAAGCCCATTTAAATACTCATGAGTTGATAAAGTATCTATAAAAAACGTATAAATTCTAACCTCTTCTGCAGGGTAAAAACTCCCTACAAGGTTTTTATACGATCTGAAATCAACACCCGTTTTGCCGCCCAATGAAGCATCGACCATAGATAAAAGGGTTGTAGGTATAAGTATTAATGAAACACCTCGCATATATATTGAGGCAGCGAAGGCTGTTATGTCACAAACAACGCCACCACCGACGGCAATAAACTGTGCATCTCTTCCTAAACCCGACTCGACTGCTTTGGTAAGAATTTCCTCAACAATCTCAAGGCGTTTATATGCTTCACCTCTGCCAATTACCAAATAATTTCTTGGCAGTTCTTGTAAAAAATTGACAGTAAACTCATCAAAAATAAACAGACCATTCCCGCCGATCTCCAATAATTTTTCACGATCTTTATAAAATGATATCTGTGTGGATTTTTGTCCTATTTTACAGTTGATTTTCATACATTGTTTATACTTCATCATGAGGATATTTTCAATGGAATATTTCTAAAATGCTGCTGTTGAAAAATAGAGTAAATCATAATCATAAAACGAATTTCTCTGCTTGCTAAAATCCACTTAATTCATCAGAATGATTGTATGAATTGTTATCTTGATTGGGCTTCAACAACTCCGGTCCATACTAAAGTACTGGAAAAGTATATTGAAATTTCTAAAGCATTCCCAGGAAATCCCTCATCTCAACATGCTGAAGGGAAAAAAGCTGGCATTTTCCTTTCAAACCTTCGTGCAAAAACTGCTGAAATTATGGGTATTTCAGCTGAAAACCTTATTTTTACCTCCGGAGGAACTGAGAGTAATACTTTGATGCATACTTCTCTGTTAAGAAACAAAAGACGCGGAGAGATAATTATATCCGGTATTGATCACCCTTCTGTCTTTGAATACGAAAATATTTATAAAGATTTTGGTTTTGTTGTAAAAATTCTTCGTGCACCTGACGGTTATATCGATCTGGGTGATTTTGAAAAGAACTTATCTGAAAAAACTCAATTTATATCCATTATGCTGGTTAACAACGTTACAGGAACCATACAGCCAATTGAGGAATTGGTTAAAATAACCAGGATGTTCGAGAGAAAAAAAGGAATAAAAATCCACTTTCATACTGATGCTGTTCAGGCATTAGGAAAAATTGATTATTCTTTAAAAAATCTAGATGTTGATTCTGCTTCATTCAGTGCCCATAAAATTCAGGGTCCAAAAGGAACCGGGATGCTCTTTGCAAAAAAATTTCCTCAAATGATACAATCAGGAGGCGGACAAGAATTTTCTTTCAGACATGGAACTGAATCACTGGCATTGATATCAGCTAGTTATGCAGGATTATTGCAAGTAACCCGCAATTATTATCATAATTACAAAAACTCCTCGAACTTACAAAATATTATTATAAATACCAGCAAAAATAGTCCTGAATTGTTTACATTGCCTATTAATTATGAAAACAACAAAGCTGCACCCAATATAACAACCATTTGCTGTCGGGCTATTCCAGCGGAAGTAATTACCAGGGTAATGAATGATAGAGGGTTTTCCATCTCTGCTGGATCAGCCTGTTCATCTAAAGATAGAAAAAAGCGCGAAAGAGTTCTCCATTATATGGGTTTTGATACTAAAGCTGCATCGACAGCTATAAGAATATCAACCGGTCCGACAACCTCTTCTGAGCAAGTACAACAATTTTGCAATACCTTACATAACGAAGTCAAACTACTACACAAAATGTTAGGAAAACGGTAATATCTCTCCTTATGAATAAATCAGATCAATTATATCTAATAAAACTCGGTGAAATTGTATTAAAAGGTGAAAACAGAAATTTTTTCGAGCGTAAACTCCGCCAAAATATTAAAAAGAAACTTTCAGCATTTTCTCCGAAGTTCGTAACCCAAAAAGGAAGATTATTTCTAAGAGTATCTGATTGCCAGGAAAAGGTTGTATCAACTGCATTAAGCACGACTTTCGGTATTCAGGGATTTTCCCCCGCTCTTTCCGTGAATAAGTCTATTGATGAAATTCTACAGGCTGTGCTGAAATTGATGTCTTCCACGCCAAAAGAGAAATGGAATACTACTTTTAAAATAAATTCAAGGCGTGCAGATAAAAGTTTTCCTCTCTCTTCCTATGAAATTTGCTGTCAGGCCGGTGATGCTATACTCTCTGCATATCCTGGAATAAAGGTGAATGTTCACAATCCTGATACAACTATATCAATCGAATTGCGCGACCGAGCTTATGTATATATAACTTCAGAAAAAGGACCAGGAGGACTACCTGTTGGGTGTGCCGGCAAAGGATTGCTTTTGCTTTCAGGAGGTATAGATTCTCCCGTAGCTGGCTACAGAATGGCGAGACGTGGATTACGTCAGGATGCTGTATATTTCCATACCTATCCGTACACATCTGATGAAGCTCTTGATAAAGTGAAGGAACTTGCTGCAGCAATCTCGGAATATATTCCTGAAATGAGTCTGTATGTTGTGCCATTTACAGATGTGCAGCTTGAGATTAATAGAAATTCACGTGACGAAGAACGTACACTGCTTATGCGTTATGCTATGGTTAAGATAGCAAATATTATTGCATCTAAAACATATGCAAAAAGTTTGATCACAGGCGAATCGTTAAGCCAGGTAGCTAGTCAAACTCTTGAAAGCCTAATTCTTACCGATAGTGCTTCAGACATTATCATATTCCGTCCACTAATAGGATTGGATAAGGAAGAAATTATTAGTACTGCAAAAAAGATCGGAACGTATGAGATTTCAATTCTTCCCTATGAGGATTGCTGTACAATTTTCTCTCCTGAACATCCTATGGTAAAACCTGAAAAAGAGAAGTTAACTGAAGTTTACCAGAAAATAGAACTTGATGCATTAATACAGGAGGCTGTGGAAATAACTATACGTACCGGAATTAAAATGGATTTATATAAAAAAGGAGTTCAAAACTAGCTATTTATTATAAAGAGGCCATGATCTGATTTTAATCCCGCAGCAATTCAATCGGTTTACACAGAAGTTTCTGATTTTGCAGTCTCTTTCTTTTTTTCTGAATTTTTTTCTGTTTTTGGAGCCTCTGTTGTTGAATTCTCAGTTTTTTCACTACTTTTTGAATTCGAATCAGTGGCACTGGCTTTATTATCAGTAACATAAAAACCGCTGCCTTTAAAAATTATACCGGCTCCCCCGGAAATAATTCTTCTGACAGATCCCTTGCATTCAGGGCAGGTTGTAACAGCAGCATCATTAATACCCTGAAAAAGTTCAAATTCAAGGCGGCATTCTTTACATATATAATCATAGGTCGGCATGGTCTTATTGCTCCTGGTTTGTTATGTCTATCAATGTCTGTATAAGCACAATCAGCTCATTACTATCAATTTCCATATTATTTATTATTATTTCCTCACTGCTGTCAACCAGAATTGATTCTTTCCAATTTTCCGGTTTTTCTTCCAGCTTTCTGATTTTCTCAAGATATTTCTTTTTCAGTGTTAGGCTGATAACAGTAGTTGCGGCTTTTTGTGTTGTTTCAATAACTCCATATAAAGAATAACTATCATTATCAGAATCTACTGTAATCCATACGGATTTAATACTAATCAATAATGTATAGGGAATTACACCTTCCAGTAGAGAAAAAAGATATCTTGGTTTTTCAACATAAATACCAATTAAACCATCACTTATACGATCGGCTATCTCTAACGGTACAAAAATATCTCTTTGTACGTAGGTATTCTTATAAACTTCATCCATACCATATTGTGAAAATAGAGCTATTCCATTCTCTGGAACTGCTATCTGCAAACCATTAACTGTATTTTCCCAATAGGAAAAAGAGTCTGTCACTACTCTTTTCCATTCATTTCCAATACATAAAACTGTTTGGAATAACGGCATAGAGATATTACCTTCAAGCGCACCGTAATAGCCAAGTTCACTTGAACTATAAGTTCCATCCTCCTGATAAACAGGTAGAATCGCTGAAACAGAGAGTCTGCTGGTTAGTGATGTAATATACTCAACTGCAGCATCATCAGGCAGCAGCACCAAAAGCTTATCTTTCAAAGCCCCCGAATCTTCAAGATTGACGGTAATAACGAATTCTCCTTCTCTACCTAAAGAAGAAAAATAAGATTCTTCCTGAAAAGGAGTTTTATGAACACATCCGGCAAGAAAAAGTGCAGCAAAAATAGTAAAAGAAATCAGAGGAACCTTTTTTATTGCTGACAATCTCATTCGGTAAAACAAGTTTTTAACCCTGTTTCTTTTCTTCTGCTTTAATATCAAGCCCCACCTCAATCTCGCCGCAGAAAACAATACTTATTTTACCAAAATCCGTATCCTGCAGTTTCTCAGTAAGTGTCTCCTGCTTTATATATTCCTTGAAATCCTGTACAGCTGCCTGTATTTCTTCAGGGCCTGAAATATGCAGTGCGATCCTATCAGTTACATCCAGATTCCGTTCTTTTCGTAGATTCTGAACACTTCTGACTATATCACGTGCAATTCCTTCACGAATCAGCTCGGGGGTAATTCTACTGTCAATCCCGACTGTAAGATTACCTTCGTTTAGAACTTTCATCCCCTCATTCTCTGATCGCTGAACAACAATAGACTCCGAGTCTATAGAGATAATCCCATTTGAATATGCGATATCAAAAGTGCCGCCCTCAAGAATATTTTCAATTTTCTCACTCGAAATATTCTGAAGTATTTGTGCAACTTCTTTCATATCCTTTCCAAGAGACTTTCCCAAGACTTTAAAATTTGCTTTGGCCGAATAGGAAACAAGATCATTTTCCTGTGTTCTATACTCTACCTGCTTAACATTAAGCTCTTGCTTAATAATTGATTCCATTTCTTTAAGAATATCAAGTTCTGACTGATCTCTGTTAACAATATAAAATGACTGCAGAGGCTGTCTTGTTTTTAAAGCATGTATACTTCTTAAAGCCCTGCCCATTGCAACACTCTGTTTTGTTAAAGCCATTTTTAATTCGAGTTGTAAATCACGTAAATTGCTTTGATACTCCGGATATTCACACAGGTGGATAGATTCTGCCATATCTCCTGTTTTAAGATTACGGTATATTTCTTCAGTTGTAAAAGGTATAAACGGAGCTGAAACCAAACAAAACTTCATCAGTACTGTGTAGAGAGTATTATATGCCTGAACTTTATCATTATCATTTTCTGAGCGCCAAAACCGTCTTCTTGAACGTCTGATGTACCAGTTGTTTAATAAATCAATAAATTCAACTATTGGCTGACATGCTTTTTGCAGTTCATAAGCATCTAATGCATCAGTAACTTTGGATACAAAGTGTTCAGACTCTGAAACCAACCATTTATCAAGCGGGTTCTCAAGCGATTCAATCCATTCTGAAGATATTATTGATTCCGAGGGTGAATATCCGTCAATATTTGCATACGTTACAAAAAAACTATATGCGTTCCAGAGTGGTATAATAAAACTTTTCAGAACCTCCCGAACTCCATCGTCAGAAAATCGTAAATCCTCAGCACGAACAGCAGGAGAATTCATAAGAAAAAACCTCATTGCATCTGCACCAAAATTGTCTACAACATCCATCGGATCTGAGTAGTTTCGGAGTGATTTAGACATCTTTTTGCCATCTTCAGCTAAGATAAGCCCATTTGTAATAACATTATAGAATGCTGGTTTCTTAAATAATCCTGCTGCTATTATAGTTAGTGTATAGAACCAGCCGCGTGTCTGATCTAATCCTTCACAAATAAAATCAGCTGGAAAATGTTTTTCAATAAATTCTTTATTTTCAAATGGATAATGATTTTGTGCATACGGCATTGATCCTGATTCAAACCAGCAATCAAGAACATCCGGAATGCGGCGCATAACACCTTTTCCATCCGGACTAGGCCAGGTTATTTCATCAACAAAGTGTTTGTGCAGATCTTCAGCAAAAATACCTGATTTTTCCCGAAGCTCTTCTCGAGAACCGATAACCTCGAAATAATCAGATCCATCACACTTCCAGATGGGAATTGGGTTACCCCAATATCTGTTTCTGCTTATAGCCCAATCCCTGGCTCCTTCCAGCCATTTACCAAAACGGCCATGTTTTAAGTGCTCAGGTATCCAATTTATTTGATTGTTGGCATCAAGCATGTCTGATTTTATTTTTGTAACAACAACAAACCAGCAGGATAAAGCTCTATAAATAAGTGGTTTGCTGGTTCGGTAACAAAAGGGGTAACTATGTAAAATGTTCTCTTTTTTTACAAGTTTTCCGGATTCTTTCAAATATTCAATTATACTGTTATCCGCATCCTTAACAAAAAGTCCTTTCCATTCCGGCACTTCATCAGTAAACCTGCACTCTGCGTCAATTGGACAAACAACAGGTATTCCGGTAGGCTGCAAAATTCTATAATCATCTTCTCCAAAACCCGGAGCCGTATGTACAATCCCGCATCCGTCCTCTTCAGTTACATAATCACCAACAAATGTCCTGAAGGCACCTTTTGATGAGAGGCTGCTGAAAAATGGCATGAGAGGCTCGTACTCTATTCCC
>JADHUD010000026.1 GCA_016784705.1 Spirochaetia bacterium
TTCATAGCTGCATTTGATGCTCCAAAAGCAGCGATACCAAGAGACCTGAGATAATCCGGAACTCCTGCAGCAAGAGGTTCCTCTGTCCCGGCAAAAACATAGGAAATATCATATTTTCTGCATGCTTCGGCTACTGACACGGGGTCAGATAAGTTGATATCAGGTAGATTTGTTCCAAGCAGGGCGGTTCCTGCATTACCTGGTGCACTGAATAGTCCGGCAATTCTTCTGCTCTTTGAAAACATCCACGCTATGGCATGGTCTTTTGCGCCTGATCCCAGAACTAGAACTTTCACGTATTAAGCCCCCTGTTTTGTAGATGTAAACGTATCACTCTGTGTATATTTGGTCAATTGCCTTAATGGCTTTGGCAGGTCCTGTTACACAGAGGAATTCGTAATTTATTGCAATGTAACTATATATAATACTCAAAGCACCGGATAAGCCGGAATGCGGCAGAGATGAAAACCTTGGTAAATCAGTTGGAATCCATGAAAAGGTCCATCCAGGCTGATAAAACCTGTTCATAATCCTTTCGCGTGGAAGCCTGAACAATTTCCTTTCGCATTTCAGAAGCTCCGGGAAACCCCTTGATATAGGAACCAGCATGTTTGCGCATCTCCCTGCAGGCGGCTTTTTCACCCTTCATGTTAATGCATTGCCCGAGGTGGCTGATAAAAGCTTCTGCCCGAACTTTCTGTGAAGTTTCAGGAGGCATCTCTCCGGTTTCCAGCAGGTAACGGGTCTCAGAAAAGATAAACGGATTGCCGATAGCTCCACGGGCAAACATAACACCATCAACACCGGTTTCAGTAATCATCTGCAAAGCAGCTGAAGGAGAAAACAGGTCACCAGATCCAAAAACAGGTACAGATGAGAAATGTTTCAAGGTTTTTATATGTTCAAGGTTTGCAGTCCCGGAGTATCCCTGTTCTCTTGTACGTGCATGAATAGTTATCATAGCTGCCCCGCCTTGACATGCTGCATCCGCGGTTTCAAGGAAATTTATACTGCTGCTGTCCCATCCTGACCGGATTTTCACGGTTATGGGAATGTCAGTTCCGCCGCGGAGAGCATGCACTATCTGATAAATTGTTTCAGGAGATTTTAACAGGGCAGATCCCGCACCGGTTTTAATGACTTTTTGAACAGGACAACCGCAGTTGATATCAATTAAATCAGGAGAATTGTCGATTAAAGCCGGGAGCCCCCGCATTGCGGTCTCTGCATCTTTCATAAAGAGCTGGACTGCAAACCTTTTCTCATTATCTGCCCTGACAAGAAATTCACTGGTTTTTTTACTTTTTCTGGCCAGCCCCTCGGCAGAGACCATTTCAGAAAAAGTAAGATTCGCTCCCTCTTGTACACAGAGGAAGCGAAAGGCTGGATCGGTAAAACCGGCAAGAGGTGCCAGAAATAGATTTCCATCAATTTTAATAGATCCTATGGTTACCGGGTGGTAAAGATTTTTGTGCTTTTCCATTCGTGACCTTGAAAAACCTCACAGAGTTCGTTGATATACCGCACTTCATCTGAGCCTGAGCTGGGAGATTATTCTGATAATCCGAAAACTCTTAAACTGTTTTCGTATAATGCGGGAGCTATCTCTTCGAGCGGTTCTCCGCGAATTTCAGCAATTGCAATAGCAACTTCGCTCAAGTAAGCAGGTTTGTTCCGTTTTCCCTTGTACCGTGAAGGCACCATGAAGGGACTTTCAGTCTCAATGAGAATACGGTCAAGAGGTATTCTAGCTGCAGTTTCATGAAGATTTTTTGCGTTACGGTAGGTAACGTTACCCGCAAAAGAGATATACAGATTTTGATCCAGTGCCCGTTTCGCATAGGTATAATCTTCCGAATAGCAGTGGAGGATTCCCCCCTTCTCGGATATTCGGTCAGAGAGAATATCCATAATATCGGTACCGGCTTCACGATTATGAATAATAACCGGCAGGTTTAATTTTTTTGCCATATCAAGCTGGTGTATGAAGAGTTCGATTTGAGATTTCTTATCACCGAATTTTCTATAATAATCAAGACCAATCTCTCCAATTGCTACTATACGATCGAAACCAGCCCCTTTTAACACCTTTTGTTCCCAATCAATTCCTGGATTAGCTACTTCGGAAGGAGAGACCCCTACTGCATGGTAGACGTTTGATGCCGTTTTCAAGTTGTCGTATACCTGAAAAAAATCACTGAGGCTATTGCAGATACTAACGATATGCGTTACTTCAGCCCTTTTAGCCTGCTGAATTATGAGTAATTGTTCTATTTGATCTTCATGGATTAATCCAATGTGAGCGTGAGTATCAAAATACTGCATTTTACCTGTCCATTATTTACAAAGATTAGCCGTCAGAAAGTGACCTATACATAAAATACCACGTTCTAGCACGTATCGTCAATTGTATTTGACAATTATTTATGAGCATGATAGCTTGATCAATACTATTGAGGATTTGAAGATTCTGCTTTACCTGTAGAGTATTCTTCAAATCGAAGACATCAAATCAGGGAATTCGTATACGAAGGAGCTGCCGCAGAAGAAGGCGGCAGGATATATATGGAAAATAGAGATACTAAGGATATTGTATCCCAGCCGGAAAAGAGAGAGCCGGGCGTAGATTCACCATCTGTTTTGGAGACAGTTTCTGAAGAGGTTTCAGGTGCAGCAGCAGATGAATCAGCAGCTGTTGATGAAAAAGCCGGTACTGTTCAAATAGATCAGGTTTTATCTGAGACCACTTTTCTGGTAAAAAACCCGAATACAAACGAGACGTGTATAGCTGTTTTTTCCGGTAAACTGGAAGCAGGAACTCATGTAATTCTCCCGACCCGGTATGGTATGGATGTAGGTATAATTCTCGGAGAATTACGCGGGAAAGATCAAGTCTGCAGCTCCTGTGCTGGGTGTGAAGATCAATGTGATTCTGACCCTGAAGAACGGAATTCAGGCAAAAAGAATCAGCAGGATAAGAACCAGAGGCCTGATAAAAAACAGAAAAGAAAAAAAGAGAAGCAGGAGAAACAGGAAAATAGTGATCTTTACCGCATAGAAAGAGTTGCCGCAGATAAGGACCTTGAACGCTATGAGCGGAACAAGGAAAAGGAGCTGGAAGCAGTCAGTGTTTGCAAAGAGAAGATTAGAAAGCATAATCTTGATATGAAACTTGTTTCTGCCCACTATCTGTTCGGAGAGTCGAAAGTGCTCTTTTTCTTTACTGCCGATACTCGGGTAGATTTCCGGGAATTGGTTAAAGATCTTGTTTCTGTTTTTAAAATGCGTATAGAATTGAGACAGATTGGAGTCCGTGATGAATCGAGAGTGCTTGGCGGTCTTGCCGTGTGCGGGCGGGATTACTGCTGTCACAGTATTACTGACAATCTGAATCCGGTATCAATAAAGATGGCAAAAGAGCAGAATCTTTCTCTTAACTCAATGAAAATTTCCGGACCCTGCGGACGCCTGCTTTGCTGTCTCTCTTACGAATATGATTTTTACCGTGAAGAGAAAAAGAGAATACCCGGGGAAGGTACCAGAATAAAAGTAGGGAATGATCTGGTAAAAATAACTGAAGTAAATATTCTATCAAAAAAAATATATCTGTCATCGCATGATGGCCGGCTTATGGTTGTTCCTTTCGAGAAATTATCTTATAATGAATCCGAAAAACGTTGGGAAATTGACAAAAAGTATATTGAACAGATGCAGGTTGAATAATTACTTATATAACAAGTATATACAGAATTGCTGGAAACCTGCTGACAATTAACCCCTGCAAAAACAATAAATTTGCCGGAATCTCTTTTGTTAATTTATTATCTTGACAGTATTTAGTCAGTGTGATATTTTTGCATCCGATAAGCGGATAATGTAGTCGGCTGTATGATTACATACAGTGGATTTATGCTATATATACAAGTTAACATACAGGATATTTCTCCTGTGTAAAAAAGATCAAAAGCCAATTTCCAAATATGCGAAGCATTTTGAAATTGGCTCTATATTCTTTCTTAAATAAAAGACTATGAATAGGCAAAAAATTTATAGTGAATTTGAAAGAATCTCATGTTATTATTGGAGGTAATTGCGTGGCAGGAAAAGGTTCCGCAGGAAAGCGTCAGAGACAAAACGAGACTCACAGGACAATTAATAAGAGAGCAAAAAGTCAGGTAAGGACAGCTATTCGCAAGTTTAAAGAAAATGTTGAGGCAAAAGATAAAGAGAAAGCCGCTCAGAATCTGGGGACAGTAGTGAAACTTATAGATACGTACACAGGTAAAGGCTTATATCACAAGAATACAACCGCAAGGAAGAAATCCCGTTTAAGCGCTATGCTTAATGGAATGGATTAGATTAGATTAGATTAGAATAGATATCAGGATTCCAGTGGGGAATGACTCCAGAAATTTTCCTCAGAATCAAGAGTAAAGCCTATACCTAGAGAGGAGGGACTATGGCATCCCGGAAATTAACAAAAGCTGAGTTAATAGATATAATTCATGAAAAACTTGAATTAAACCGTACTGATGTTCATCAGATTATTGATGAGGTTTTTCTGCAATTTAAGGAAGGTCTTGCTAAAGACCGAGTAATTGAATTGCGGGGATTTGGAACCTTTGAGATAAAGACCAGAAAAGGGCGGGAAAAAGCAAGAAATCCAAAAACCGGTGAACTCGTCTCAGTTGATACTCATGGAGTTGCTGTATTCCGTCCAGGGAAAGAGTTGAAAGATATTGCCTGGGATCTAAGAAATAAGTAGTTCAAAAATAATAGTGCTGGATCTATGACACAATTGAATTATCAGATATTTGGAAAAAGAAGAAACGGCCTCGTGACTATCGTCATTGAGGTCTTTTTATTGGTGTTCTCAGCCCTTGTTTTTTCGGCGGCGTTTCCGGGATTTATTTCAAACAAGGGTTTTGGTTTCCTCGGATTCATCGCACTGATCCCTGTATTTGCGGTAATCAGGAATACGGGCTGGATCAGGGTTCCCTTTTACGGATTCCTGTTCGGATTTATCTTTTTCATCTTTTTCAACTATTGGCTGGCAGATTTTCATCCGCTTGCTGTCCTGATAGCACCGATAATAATGGGAACCGAGATGATCATCCTTTTTCCCATTCTGAAAGCCGCAGACAAGCTTTTTCCCAAATATGGATTTCTCCTTCAGCTCATGATTTGGGTTGGGTATGAATATCTGAAAACATTGGGTTTTGTGGGATATCCGTATGGAATCGTTGGGTACACACAATATACTTTTATTCCTTTTATCCAGATCTCCTCAATTTTTGGTATTTGGGGTGTTACGCTCATGACCGTATTCCCCTCAATTATACTGTCAAGATATGCTGCCGATTGGCTTGTCGGTAAAAGAGAGCAATTTACCCAATTTATAAAAACATACAAACATATCTGGATAGGGTACGGAGTACTGGCTGCTGCTGTGCTGCTGTTCGGATTTATTTCAATAGCAAAGCTGAACAATGAAGTTCCTGACAGAATCTGGAGACCGGCTCTGGTGCAGCATAATGCAGATTCGTGGAAGGGCGGAATTGTTAATTGGCGGAAAAACCTTCATACACTTATGGATCAAAGCAATCTTGCACTCTCTGAGGATCCTGATATTATTATCTGGTCAGAAACAGCATTTGTTATCTCAGTCTACTGGCATACAAACTACAGAACCAGCCCGGCTTCCTATGCGGTAGTGGAAGAGTTTGTAAATTTTGCAAACAATTTACCTGTTCCGCTTCTTACTGGAAACAATGATAACCGATTGGAAAACCCTAATCTGCCGCCGGTACTAAGTGACGGTACGCTGAACAGGGAGGATCATAACGCAGTCATTCTCTATGAGAATGGCGGATTGAAAGATATCTACTGGAAGCAGAATCTGGTTCCCTTCACCGAGGGATTTCCCTACGGTGATATTTTCCCCAGATTCAATGCACTGCTTCTCGCCAATGAATACCATTACTGGACTCCCGGGAACGATCCTGTCGTGTTCAGCACAGAAGATGGGGTAAAATTCTCCACACCAATCTGCTTCGAGGATGTTTTTGGAGATCTTTCTGCAAAATTTGTTCAGGCCGGGGCTGATGTTCTCGTAAATATGACTAATGATTCCTGGTCAGGGGCGGTCTCTGCGCAGATGCAGCATATGGCGATGGGAGCGTTCCGGAGTATTGAAGTAGGACGGACTACAGTTCGAGGAACCAACTCGGGGATGACCGGTGTTATTGATCCTGCAGGAAGAGTGCTGGAGATTATGGAACCCTTTACCGTTGGGTATATTGTTCCTGATGCTCCTATCTATACCTACAAAGATACACTCTACAAGAGATGGATTGACTGGTTTCCCAAAATGCTTATTGGACTCTCGCTTATACTTCTTGCTGCCGGATGTATCAGGGCTGCAGCACGGAAATTTTCAGGAAGAAAATCAAGTTGATGCGTAAACTTACCGCAGCGGTGTGTATCATCGGCACGGAACTGGTACGCGGAGTTATACAGGATGGGCATGCCAAATTAATCAGCTCAGAGATGACAGCTTTAGGTTTTTCTCTTGAGCAGATAGTTATCATACCCGATGATAACGGAATTAGCCGGTTTCTGTGTGATCTTGTCGGAAATGTTGATGTTATTATTACTACAGGCGGCCTTGGGCCTACTGCGGATGATATTACCCGTAATGTTATAGCACAGGCTGCCGGAGTGGATTTAGTCGAGGATGCCGTTGCCCGAGCCCACCTGGTTTCACGGCTTAACAGAGACCCGGGAGAGGCAAACCTAAGCCAGGTGCGTTTTCCAAGAGGTTTTTCCATTATCCCGAATCCTTTGGGAACTGCTCCGGGATTTTACGGGACTATCACCGGTTCTGAAAGTGAACAAAAAAACACGCTGATACTTTCGATGCCCGGACCACCTGTTGAAATGCAGGAGATGTTCCTTGTCCGTGTCCTGCCTTTGGTGAAGCAGATTTTTCATATTGCACAGGAAGAGGGCAGAACCGAAGCTTCGGTGTTTCTCATCCCCGAATCACTGCTGGAAGAGGCTTGCCGGATTTGTGCTGTACCGGGAGTAACGTGGGGTACCAGAATTCAGCCGCTAAGAATCAGTCTCTATCTGATAAGTGGTGCTGCTGAGGCAAGAGATCTGATGCTTGAGAAAATCACCGAATATCTTGGCCCGGAACTGGTTGTTTCGGGAAACAGGATGCCGTACGATTCATTGCTCTCAAATCTGAAAGAAAATGGTCTGGTTATAGCCGGTGCTGAATCCTGTACCGGAGGACTTGCTGCAAAAATATTAACGGATACGGCGGGAAGTTCTTCGTATTTCTGGGGGACTGCAGTTACCTATCACAATAGTGCAAAAGAGAAGCTTCTTCAGATACCTCATGAAAAACTTGTGCGGTACGGCGCTGTATCCCGAGAGACTGTCTCTGCTATGGCTGAGCAAATGCTGCAAATATCCGGTGCTGATGCAGCTTACAGTATATCAGGCATAGCCGGACCTGATGGGGGAACCTCGGATAAAGACGGAGGGTACTCCGTTATACCTGCCGGAACAATATGGTTCGGTTTTGCAGCGGGAGGACGAAAGGTTTCTGCAGTAAGCATGAAATTTCATGCGTATACCCGGGCTTCGGTGCGGAATCGAGCAGCCCTCGCTGCAATGCTTTTACTTGATAGTTACTTAAGAGGGAAAGAACCGCTTGACATAGTTACCAAGTGGCAATATAGTTAAGGAAACTGAACTGTTCCAATTAAGGCTCTTTCAGAAATCTTTATTTTAAAAGAGTGATCGAAGCCACTTCTTAGTAAACCGAAAATAAACTTTGCTTTTTTTTAGTTTTGTGGAAATGGTTACTATATCGAAATACTAAATGAATCATCAAAACTTGCTGAATTCTATCTAAAAATCTTCACAGATTTGTGTATTAAATACAGTACTATCGGGGATAATCAGAAAAAGGATCACTGTGTTGTTATGCACTAGTGAGTATGTTGTATGCGGAAATAATCCAGTCAAACAGAAAAATAATAAATACGGAGCATTTAATGTCATCAGAAATGAATGAGGTTGAAGTGTCTGAGGAAACAGCGGAAAAAACTGCTGAACAAGCCCAGGTGCTGAAAAAGAGAGTTGTTGCGAAGAAACGGACAAAACAGAGAGAAAAAGTTGAAAATCAGGATAAAACTGATCTGAAGGAACCGGAAATACGTGTTGAGAAGGCAGATATACTTGGTGAACCGGATTCTCAGCATCAGCCTGAACCCATTGCTCCCAAAAAAGCTCCCGCCAGAAAAAGAAGAACAAAAAAAGAGACAAAAGATCCGGAGTTGTTCGACAAAATTGAACCGGAGCCGATAAGTTATAGTATTAAAGCGGATAGCGCACCTGAAATCAAAGAGCACCAACCTGAATCCCAGCCTGTTCCCACTGAAAGCACTCAAGACCAGGGGAAGAAAGATGAACAACCGCAGCAGGATGTTGCTGAAGTGAAACCTCAGGCAGCAGCACCGGCAAATGGAGAAACAGCACCTATTAGAGAGAGTATACCTATACATGAAAGTGTACCTATGGGTGAGACTGAGTTGAGAAATTACGATAAACCAGCGGGCAGGGGACAGCGTCAGGGATCCAGATACCAGTCAAAATCACCACGCGGAAACAATAGCGGAAATAGCGGCAATGTCAGCAATAGCAGTAATGTCAGCAAGTATAACAATAAATCAAATGCGAAAAGAGCCAATAATCGTGCCCCGCGTGAATTATCGGAACCTGTACATACTTCTTACAACTCTGAACACGAAGGCGAAAAACTGAGTATCAATGATTTGACTGCGATGAGTGTTCCGGATTTACGAGAGAAAGCAGGTCATTGGGGGCTTCAGCTGGAGTCTCTTCTTGTTATGAAAAAACAGGAAGTCATTGTAGAAATTCTTAAAGCCCATACCCGATCAGGCGGAGTCATTTTTGCGTACGGATCACTGGAACTTTTGCCGGATGGTTACGGATTCCTCAGATCACCGCAAAACAGCTATCTTCCCGGATCAGACGATATCTACATCTCTCCATCACAAATAAGGCTCTTCAACCTGAAAACAGGTGACACAGTCGCCGGACAAATACGTCCGCCAAAAGACGGGGAGAGGTTCTTTGCAATGCTGCGTGTGGAGACAGTTAATAATGATGACCCCTCCTTTGCACAGACCCGTGTTGGATTTGACAGTCTTACTCCTCTGTATGCAGATGAGCGGCTGAATCTGGAAAATGCAAAAGGGGATACCTCTACCAGACTAATTAATCTGTTTGCTCCCATTGGAAAAGGGCAGCGCGGATTGATTGTCTCGCCGCCGCGAACAGGTAAAACAGTACTTCTGCAGAAGATTGCGAATTCTATCTCAGAAAATCATCCCGAGGTAGAACTGATTGTCCTGCTGATTGATGAACGGCCTGAAGAAGTAACCGATATGCGTCGAAATGTAAAAGGGGAGGTTATTGCCTCTACCTTTGATGAACAGGCATCACGGCATGTATCTGTTGCTGAAATGGTTATTGAAAAAGCAAAACGTATCGTCGAGCACAAACGGGATGTGGTCATTTTACTGGATTCCATTACCCGCCTGGCACGTGCCTATAACCAGACAGTCCCGACTTCCGGGAAAATCCTCTCAGGCGGTGTCGATTCTAACGCTTTACACAAACCTAAACGATTTTTTGGGGCTGCAAGAAATATTGAGCATGGAGGAAGCCTCACAATCGTGGCAACAGCTCTGATTGAAACCGGATCAAGAATGGATGAGGTGATTTTTGAAGAGTTTAAAGGTACCGGTAACAATGAAATTGTGCTGGATCGGAGAATGGCTGACAGGAGACTGTATCCTGCAATAAATATCAAGAAATCTGGTACTCGCCGGGAAGAACTCCTCCTGCAGGAAAATGAGATATCAAAAATGTGGATTCTGCGCAATGCAATGAATTCTCTTGAAGATATTGAAATGACTGAAATGCTGATTGACAGGATGAAGAAAAGTAAGAATAATGAAGCGTTCCTAAGGTCGATGAATACAGGAACAGGAAAATAAAGACACCTGATCTGCTGTGAAGAAAGCGAAGGATTTACCAACGTAAAAAACTTTTGTAATTGCTGGTGCAACTACTCTTGCTTCTGTTGGATAAAAATTAAGCGGACGTAGCTGTGGATTACATTATAGATTCTGGAGGAAGTTATGAAACAGGGAATACATCCTAAATACACACCTGCAAATATTACTTGTGTGTGTGGAAACGTTATTGAAACCCGGTCAACAGCCGGTGATCTCAATGTGGAAATCTGTTCATCTTGTCACCCGTTCTTTACCGGGAAACAAAAACTGGTAGATACCGCGGGTAGAGTAGAACGATTCAAGAAAAAATATGGAATTAAAGAGTAGTTGCTGACTATTCCTTAGATTTCTGATGATGCTGAAAGCCGTCAAAAAAGCCTGCACAAATGTGCGGGTTTTTTTTGAGTGTGCCGATTGTGTCAAATATAAGTTTCAGTTGCATTATGTTATCATTTGGCCTACAATTCCTTATGGGGGAATACATGAGCAGTATTGCTGAGCTGCACAAGTCTGAATACAATGAATATCCCGGGGCTGTAGCTGCTGTTCCCGGGGTAGTTACTCTTATGGGAGAGTATTCGGATTTATGTGATGGTTACACATTATCCGGTGCATTGGGACAGACTGTTGAAATTGCAGTTTCAAAACGACGGGATAACTCTTTACGATTTTACTCTGCTGATTTTGATGAACGGAAACGGACCACCATTCCAAATCTGAAATTCAGACGTGAGGATCGTTGGGCAAACTATATTAAAGGTGTCCTGCACGAAATTTTTCGGAGAAATTATGTTTTCAAAGGCCTTAATATAACCGTTAAGGGAACTATTCCTCAAAAAGTCGGCCTGAAATCTTCAACAGCTCTCTGTACTGCTGCTGCGCTCGCTGTAAAAAAACTGCACAATTTTGATATTGATGATACACAACTAATTCAATCGATATATTTTGCAGAGACTGCTTTTATGCAGGCTAAATCGCGACTTGTTGATATTATGACAATGCTCTATGCCCGTGATAACTATCTGCTTCTATTTGATCTTCATTCACTCGATTACTCCTATATTCCCTGTCAGCTGCAGGATACCGTATTTCTTATAACTGAAAGTGATATTCCTCCGTTCTCCATCCGTGATGAGGTAATGTACCGTGAAGAGGCCTGTCATATTGGATTCGCAGCAATCAGGGAGAGACTCTCAGATGGTGCAGGAGCTCTTCGGGAACTTACTTCCTCCGAAGTAAAAAGTGCATCGGAGTACTTGCCGGAGGATCAAAAGAAGTTCTGTTATTATATTCTTGAAGAGAGCAGGCTAACCAAAGATGCTGCTCATGTACTTGAACAAAAAGATGCTCCGGCGTATGGTAAGGCCATGAATCGAATGCAGACCGGACTCAGGGATCTCTTTGAGGTCTCCTGTCCGGAGGTTGACTGGTTGACTAAACGTGCTATGGAAGCTTCCGGATGTTATGGATCTAAAATGATTGGTCCCGGCTTTGGAGGGTGCACCGTGACCCTTATGCGAACAGATAAAATTAGAAACTATATCGACAGGCTGGAGGAATATGAACATATTTTCGGATTTCATCCGGAGTGGTTTGTATACAAACCGGCAGATCGGGCAAAATTGAAATAGGGAGACTGAAGATCGGGGAACGGGGACCGGGAAAATAGAACTTTTCCGGCTTCCTGCCTGTGTTCTTCCCAAAACATATAATTAATTATGAATATACTGCTCACAAATGATGATGGAATAGATAGCGACGGATTAAAGCAGCTTGCAGAAACCCTGAGGAAAGAACACACGGTATGGATATCAGCTCCTGATACTGAACGGAGTGCAAGTTCACATGGTATAACTATTCGTAAAGATGTTGTTTTTACTGCTGTTGATGAACAAACTTTTTCCTGCAGCGGCACACCAGCTGACTGCATCCTGTTCGCGTTGAAAGGAGCTGTGCCGGTTGTCCCGGATGTCGTAATTTCCGGAATAAATAAAGGGTATAACATTGGGAATGACATAGTGTATTCCGGTACAGTAGCAGCAGCTCGGCAGGGGGCCTTTAATGGGATTCCATCAATAGCCGTATCAGCTGCCGGTTTTTTTCCCCCATTTCCCTTTCGTGAAGCTGCGGATTTTATTTGCAGTCATTTGCAGGAGCTTATTGTTCTTTGGAATAAGGAGATCATCCTGAATATAAATATTCCAGAAGAACCGAACGGGAGTTGGGAAGCGGCTTCTCTCTCTCTGCTCTCCTATGGGAACACCCTGCAGATCCGGAAAAGTGAGATTGAACCTGACAGAGTTACCTATTCGTTACTTGGTGAATTGGAGCGTATCGGCAGTGCGCATGATGAATCAGATTACAGGAAACTTCAAGCCGGGATAATTACTGTTTCTCCCGTATCGATCTATCCTACGTGTCATGAAGAGAGTATACAGAGACTTGATAGACATCTGAAGCAATCGATTCGGAGTGCAGGAAAATAGCCTATGGGGATTTTCAAGGATCTGGAGAAGCAGGAGTGGGAAAAAATATGCTCCAGATGCGGGATGTGCTGTCATGAGAAAACAGTCTCATCCGGAACAGCAGTATATCATGTAAACTCTCCGTGCATCATGCTGGATAAAAAAACTAACACATGTAAGGTGTATGATAATAGATTTACAGAAATCCCAAGATGTCAATCTGTAAATCTGTGTAAAGCAATGTTTGCCTCCTATTTGCCCCCGGATTGCGCATATGTAAAATGGGCTGAAAGGCATCATATCCGATTCGCCAGAAAACTGGATTTTGTATATATTCCTTCAGATCTCCCCGATACGCAACTTGACGATTAATAGTTCTGCAAGTACTTTATTACTACGGAGAATTTGACAGTTTCGGCGAAAGGAAAAAAATAGATGATTGAAAGAAACATATATATGGACAACAATGCGACCACTCGGATTGATCCGGTTGTCAAAGAGGCTGTCCTGAAAAGTTTTGATCTCTCTGGTAATGCTTCAAGCATGCATGGACCGGGAAGAGCCGCATCAGCAGCTATAAACCGTGCCAGGATCCAGACAGCAAAACTTATAGGTGCTGATCCCGAAGAGATAATTTTTACCAGCGGAGGTTCTGAATCTAACAATACCGTTTTACATCTGATTTATACCCAGATGTTTGAGAACAGCGGCAGGAAGCGAATTATTACCTCATCTATTGAACACCCGAGTGTTATTGAAACCGTTGAAGCTTTTAAAAAAAAGGGAGTGCCGGTTACTGTTATTGGGGTTGATGCCTATGGTAAACTGGATATGGAAGCATTAAGAGGGGAAGCGGCTGATGATGTTGCACTGATTTCTGTAATGATGGCAAATAATGAGATCGGAACGATTCAGGATATCGCCCGGGTAGCAGAGATTGCAGCATCCTGCGGAGCTCTGGTACATACCGATGCTGTGCAGGCAGCCGGAAAAATTGTACTAGATGTGCATGAACTGAACGTGGATTTTGCCAGTATATCAGGCCATAAACTGCATGGTCCAAAGGGAATAGGTGCCTTATATATTCGAAAAGGATTAAATATTGAACCTCTGATCCATGGAGGACATCAGGAACACGGCCAGCGGGCCGGTACGTATAATACCCCCGGAATAATAGGTCTAGGTGCAGCTGCTGATATTGCTTTTCGTGAACTTGCAGCTGATATGGTGTATATACAAAAACTCAAGGATAGATTATACCATGGTATAAAGAGACTTATTCCTGATGTTCATATAAATGGACACCCCGTCGATGTGCTTCCCGGGACTCTGAATGTATCATTTCCCGGCGCAGAGGGAGAATCCATTCTGCTGTATCTTGATATGGAAGGAATATCTGTCTCAACAGGTTCAGCATGTGCAACAGGCTCACTTGAACCGTCGTATGTTCTTATTGAAACGGGAGTGGGTGCGGAGCTTGCTCATGGGTCTATACGATTCAGCCTGGGGAAATTCAACACAGAAAATGAGGTTGATTTTGTATTGGAAATATTACCACCGGTAATCAAGCGGCTTAGGGAGATGTCAACGTTATGAGTGATAGTTTTATACAGGAATGGGTATATACAGATACAGTTAAAGAACATTTTATGAATCCGAAGAATATTTTACTGGATCCTGAATATAAGGAAGACGGCAAGGGGCTTGTCGGCAGTATGGCCTGCGGCGATCAAATGATGGTAGTTATCAAAGTAGATAATGATACAATCGTTGATTGCAAGTGGAAAACCTATGGATGTGCCAGCGCAATAGCAAGTACCTCTATGATGTCGGAAATGGCTTTAGGCATGTCCCTAGAGGAGGCATACAACCTGTCACCTCAAATGATAACAGATAAACTGGGCGGATTGCCGCAGCATAAGTTTCACTGTTCTGTATTGGGTGACAAAGCCTTACGGGCAGCAATTGATGATTATCTGGACAGACAACGGCGGGACAACCCTTACAAGGCAGGCATAGCAAAGATTATTTGTGAGTGCAAAGGGGTAACGGATCAGCAAATCGAGAAACTGGTGAAAGATGGTGCTGCAGTTACACTGGAGCAGCTTCAGGAAGCGACCGGGCTTGGTACTGTGTGCGGAAAATGTAAACCCAAAGCTGTC
>JADHUD010000027.1 GCA_016784705.1 Spirochaetia bacterium
CTGCCATGATTGTTTTCTGCAGATCTTCACGCAAGCTGCAGCAGATACAGCCTGCATAGAGCTCTCGGACGGTCAATCCCTGAGCTTTGAGGCAGCTGCTGTCGACCGGAATTTCCCCAACCTCATTTTCGATAATCGCTACACGTTCACCGCGCCTGACCAGAAATTCCGACAGCCCCAGCAGCAGAGTAGTTTTACCGGAACCCAAAAAACCAGAAATTATCAATATCTGCATATACATTTCCCCTGAATCACTTTCCCCTATCTTTCTACTTCTCCACTGACCAAATGCAGTTTCAGTATCTCAAGAGATTCTGTCATAGCCCGGGCCGCAAAGAGTATTTATGTGTTTTCTCCTATAATCCGTACTCTGAAAGCAGAACTTTCCGGGTATCAAGTTCCGGCTGAATCGCAGCAACCAGAGCTCCTTCATCAGCTGGGATATCATGTATCTCACTCCTGAGCATATCTATCCATACCAGTTCTCTATCATCCAGATATAAAGATCCATCTTTGACATGCTCCTCTATTATATCCAGACCTTTCAAACTCCCCAGAATTGCCGATTCCACATAATTACGCCCCGATACTATCGCCTTTGAAATCTCTATCACATGTACGGGGTCCAGAATAATCGCCTGGGGATCGAAATGTATATCAGATTCAACCATCATTTTACGGTATACGGATGCTTGTCCGAGTGCAGAAGCCTGATTGAAAAGACGGGTGTCATAGATAAGCTGTTCCATATAGACAGTAGGAGCCATTCCGGCAAGCAGCTTTATATTAGTGACTGATTCGTTACTCCACAGATCGCAGCAAGCTCCGGCTATATTACCCAGCGGGCTCAGGTGGGCACAGGCTGCTGTTCTCCCTTCCATAGATATCGGCCTACCCGTTATTGCCTTGAGAAATGGCCCCTCATAACCACAATCCTTATCCGGACCGAGTGCTCCCTCCTCAAGAGCCACCAGGGTTCTTACAACAGTGACAATACGTACTATCGCCGCAAAAACTTTGGGAATATATTTTTTCTCAGCAAGAACCATGGCTGTATTACCAAATCCGCAAGCAGTATCTCCTCCGGGAATAGTACCGGTGGATTCGGCTATCGCTGTAATTTTTTTCCAGAGAAACTGCATATCACGGACACCAAGAACTGCCAGGGAGAATATGACTCTCTTGATATTGCAGTTCATAAGTGCTTCATCACATACTTCCTTTCCTCCCGTACTCTCAATTGACAAGAGATTTCCTCCTGCTTCGGCTCCCTTTTCAAAGAGCTGCAGCATAGTATCGAGATATTTACTGCTGCGCTGCTGAACCGGGCGTTCAAAGTCTCTTGTGTCATTTGGTGTCAGGCGAATTTCACTTTTCAATCCATATTTCTGGAAAGCATCCTCACATAGATCGTTCATGATTTTAACAAGTTCAGTTCCAAGTTCGGGATTGAGAGTCATCTCGAGCAGAGTCTCGAATTCGAAGACTACTCCATCCTGATACAGTTCGCGGGCCCTTTCGAGGGCACCGGATACAATCTGGCGGTAATGTTCTTTTACCTGCCCATAGGTATCCTTATTGATAGCCATGGTTGGCAGGGTGAAATTGAGTTCCGGATAGACCTTCCCGCCTCCTATGACCAGCCCGCGTGGAGTGGTAACAGGGTAAGGGGACTTCCCGAAAATAAGGTCATCGGGATTTTTGATTGCTAAATCTGTATACTTCATATCATTGCTCCTTCTGCTGCATTAGGAATCTTTCAGAGATAGAATTTCGAAGTGAAAAACCATTGGATTCAAACAAGATTTTTCACTTGGAACATTCAGTTTTTAGTCTGAATGCAGATAGGTCCAACAGACTCCTGATATATGAAGATTACTGCAGCTGACGCTGGAGACGTTAGGAAATTTTTGTCCTTATTGGTAATTTGATGTGATAATCTTATTTCAAAAAGAGTTTCTAATTTTATTGACAGAATCAAGTGTGTTCATTATCATGTTTTCATATGAACGATTGTTCAAGTGTTCATACATACAAAAAGAGGTACTAGAGTATGGCGAGTAGAAATCAACCAGCAGAAAGATGTGACTGCGAGGTAATTCACGGAACAATAGTGAGTCAGGTCATGAATGAAATGCCTCAAGGCAATGCGCTCTATGATCTTGCAGAACTATTCAGGGTGTTCGGAGATTCTACGAGAATAAGAATTTTATGGGCACTGGATGCAGCGGAAATGTGCGTCTGTGACATTGCTTATCTGTTAAATATGACCCAGTCCGCAATTTCACACCAACTAAGAGTATTAAAACAGGCAAAACTGGTAAAAAACAGAAGGGACGGAAAAGTTGTGTTCTACTCACTTGATGACAATCATGTAAAACAAATCCTGGATCAAGGGTTAACCCATATAACGGAAGAATAAAAACAGCAGGTAAGCAGTAATGATAAGAAAAGAAATAGTTTTAAAGGGTCTGAACTGTGCAAATTGTGCAGTAAAAATAGAAACGGAAGTAAACAAACTGGAGGGCGTGAGATTTGCATCGGTTGATTTCGTATCCGGGAAGCTTGCGGTAGAAACACATACTGACGTCAATTTTTCTTCATTGAACAGATCGATAGAAGGCGTTGTGAAGAAAATAGAGCCAGACATCAGAGTGGTGGCTGCTGAGCATTTATCCAATAGAAGTACAGAAAAAAAGGGGGCTGGCGATGAGGGCAGCAATAAAAAGCACATAGCACGGCTGGTTATAGGAGGAGTTATATTTGCTGCGGGGCTGATATTTGATCTCCAGAATCGGCTCGAACTAGCCTTGTTCCTGACGAGTTATGCCATTGCTGGTGGACCAGTCTTGCTCAAAGCAATCAAGGGAATCGGAAAAGGCCAAATATTTAGTGAGCATTTCCTGATGAGTATCGCAACAATCGGGGCTTTCACAATTGGTGAATATCCTGAAGGTGCTGCAGTAATGCTGTTCTATCTGGTTGGCGAATTGTTCCAGAATATGGCTGTGGATCACTCCAGAAAATCAATAGCTGCACTGATGAATATCCGTCCGGATTATGCCAATAGAAAAATTGGCAGTGAAATTAAAGTAGTATCACCAGAAGAGGTCAACATAGGCGATATCATCGTTATCAAACCCGGAGAAAAAGTTCCGCTTGACGGTATAGTCATAGAAGGAACATCGATGGTGGATACGGCAGCGTTAACCGGGGAATCTGCTCCCCGTGAACTGATCCCTGGAAGCGATGCTCTAAGCGGCTTTATAAACAAAAACAGTATTCTGACTGTTGAAGTCACGAAAAATTTTGGTGAATCCACAGTATCGAAAATCTTGGATTTAGTGCAGAACGCAAGCAGTAAAAAAGCTCCGACAGAACAGTTCATGACAAAATTTGCACGTTACTATACTCCGATTGTTGTGTTCTCCGCGCTTGCGCTAGCTACCATACCGCCTCTGGTTGTTCCTGGTGCCGTTTTCTCTGATTGGATCTATAAAGCTCTCATTTTTCTTGTAATATCTTGTCCGTGTGCTCTGGTTATTTCCATACCGCTGGGTTTCTTCGGCGGAATTGGTGGAGCTTCGAAAAGGGGCATCCTGGTAAAGGGCAGTAATTATCTGGAGGCTCTGCATAAAGTTGAAGTGGTTGTGTTTGATAAGACCGGTACGTTGACCAAGGGTGTTTTCAAGGTTGTTGAAGTTAATGCAAATGCCGATTATACAGACAAGGAATTGATTGAATTTGCGGCATATGCGGAGAGCCATTCAAGTCATCCCATTGCTGTGTCCATCCGGGATGCATATAAAAAAGATATCGATTTCAGTAAAATCGAGGATTATGAAGAGATATCCGGTCGCGGGTTGAGGGTTACGTTTACCGGAAAAGAGATCCTGGTGGGTAACTCAAATTTCATGGTTGAGGAGAATGTCAAATTTCAAGACATAGAAACTTTTGGAACCGTATTGCACATTGCGATTGATAATACTTATGCGGGGAATATAGTAATTTCTGATGAGATCAAGGATGATTCTCTGGATGCTATTGAAGGCTTGAAAGCTCTCGGCATCAGGAAGGTTGTCATGCTGACCGGTGATCGGAAGGCTGTTAGTGAAAAGATAGGAACCCGGCTAGGGCTGGATGAAGTATATTCGGAATTGCTGCCTGCAGACAAAGTTGAAATGATTGAAATGCTGGATGCCAAAAAATCCAGAAATGGTAAGATTCTATTTGTTGGTGACGGAATCAACGACGCTCCAGTGCTCGCAAGAGCAGATATTGGTGTTGCCATGGGCGGGTTGGGTTCGGATGCTGCCATCGAGGCTGCCGATATTGTCATCATGACAGATGAACCATCAAAAATTGTTACAGCAATTAAAGTTGCAAGGAAAACTAGAAGCATTGTCATGCAGAACATTGTATTTTCACTGTTTGTTAAGATTGTTTTCCTTGCACTTGGTGCTTTCGGAATGGCATCCATGTGGGAAGCTGTGTTTGGAGACGTGGGAGTTGCCATAGTGGCAATTCTGAATGCCATGCGCGTAATGAATACTAAAAAAATATAATCAACTCTTGATTTATATACTCAATACCCGGGCAATCTGATAATCTGACGAAACTTGTTTTTCATCCTGTCAGAATTAAAAAACAGAAACCGAAGAGGTTAGTCCATGCTGTAGAGAACAACTTTCAGCTTCGAAACTTTACTACCCGGTTACGACCGGCTTTTTTAGCTGAGTAAAGAGCCTCATCAGCATTTTTAACTAAAATTGTTTCATCCGGTACACTGTCTTCCGGAAAAGATGTGTATCCGGCACTGATGGTTACTCGCAATTCCTGCTGATTATGCTGAACAGAACAGTCTTCAATCATATGACGAAGTCTTTCAGCTACAAACAGCGTGTCTTCAATTGATGCGCCGGGAAGAATTACGAGAAATTCCTCACCTCCGTATCTGATGATGAAATCACCCTCCCGGACTGCCATACGTGAGATACGGGCAATATTAACCAGCATCTTATCACCCACGGTATGCCCATAGGTATCGTTGACAATTTTAAAGTGATCAACATCAAACATTATCAAGCCCAAAGGCAAGCTGCTTCTTGTTGACCGGGTAAATTCCTCAGTCAGGCGAAGTGAACCGAAACGACGGTTATACAAACCTGTGAGAGGATCATTTGCCGCCAGTTTCTGCAGCTGCTCATAGGTTACGGCGTTTCTGAGTGAAAGGGCAAGTCCCTGTAAAAACATCTCATACCCGTAATTGTAATCATTACTGAAAGGCACTGCCGCTGAGAGAACAATGATTCCTACAGGAAGACCTTTATACAGCAACGGATCAATTCTGGTCTCTACCGGATGAAAGCTTACCAAAGGACTTTCAACAATTACATCCTTACCCATAGAAATTTTCATTCCGGATTTATAGCGCATTACATTCCAGACCGAATCATTTTTCAACAGTTTTTCCGGGTCTCTTATATTCATACTGGCTGCAATCTCAAGATCTCCTCCCTGTTCAACCAGAATTGCCCCTGCCCCGGCATTCATGAAACCTACCATATGGTTCAGGGCTTTATCAGCCAGCTGATCCATTTCCAGCTGGCTGGAGAGCATAACATTAAAAGCCTTGATGGCATGCTCATTAATCATCGAAATTGATAGGGTGTGAACCAAATCGTTGAACGCCTGAGCACTCTCCCCTATCTCATCCTCTGAATCAACGGGAACGATACAGTCCTCATGAGAACATTCAGATAGTTCATTTGATGAGAGCCCTGAAGTGAGTTTGGAATCCACATACTTCATCCGTTTTGCCAGCAGTTTCAGCCGCCTGCCGACAACTGCTTTCGTTATAAGGATATTGACCCCTCCTACCAGCAGGCCGGCTAAAATACAGGAGATAATAAAGACCGGAGTGAGAATATAGCTTCTCGGGACCCCGGTTACTAATACAAAGAAGGGAAACAAGACTCCAGTAAGGAGACCAAAACTCATCATATACACAGCTAGATCAGTAAATACTTTTTTTGTAATCCTCATCCTCATCCCCTTTTACTCTTTTACTCTTACAGTCTTACAGTCTTTCTGGCTTTCAGCAGTACCCTTTACCCTTAACCTTAACCTTAACTTACTATCATCAGCAACTAAGTGTAAATTTTATTAATGCAGAATTCCCGTATGATCTGTGCAAGAAGCAGTATAGCCTGACATGAACAGAGTGTGCAACCAAGAAAAGTTTTTTTACATTTGCTAACGTATTTGCTAACGCAAGTACGTTTGGACATTCTTCAGATGCTCTTCATAGGTTACTGCAAAATGTATTTGTGCAGAACGATCATGAAGATAGTAGTAATAGGAAGATTTTTCCGGATAGGCTGCTGCCTGGAGAGCATCAAATCCGGGATTTGAGATGCCTGTGGGAGGAAGTCCCCTTTTACGCCGGGTATTGTAGGGAGTGGGATTCTCCAATGCCGCTTTACTGATAGGATTAATCCAGTCGTTCAGTTCATACCGGGTAGTAGCATCTATACCAAGAGGAATACCCTCTTCCAGCCGTTTCCATATAATACCGGCTATCAACGGCATTTCATCAGGGTTTCCAGTTTCACGCTGTATCATCGAAGCCACTATAACTGCATCCGACAGCGTTCTTCCTTGCAGCGCCAGCTGCTCCATCATAGGACCGGTAATCATGTTAAGCCGATCATACATCTGCACAGCAAGAACCTCCGCAGCATTATCAAGCTGATAAAGAATATACTCATCGGGATAATAAAAGCCTTCAGAAAAAGGAAGATCATTATCGCGGGCTATCTGTTCTGCGGCAAGAATGAATTCACCTTTCTCCGCTAGCCCAATTCCAGCCAGATACGAATCAATCTGCTCCAGAGTATACCCTGGATAGATAGAGAGAATAGGGTGTTCCCAATACCCTCTTGTCAGTGCTGCTGCTGCATCAGAAACAGACATATCTTTGGGTAGAAAAATAGCCCCGGAACGAATCTTTGTATCCAATTTATTCGCCACAAGATAACTCTGCAGCCGGGAAGCACTGGTTACAACCCCTGCAGTATCCAGCAGTCTGCATATATCCCCGGCTCTCATCCCGCTCTCTATGAAAATACGCACTTCGTTATCAAAAGGTGTATCAGCTTCTATAAAAGGGACCGGTCCATAGGGTGTATCAGCAACTTCGTTCTTTAAAGATCCCCCCTGTCTCAGCACCAGGATTATAATAATTACTGCAATAATAATGAGCGCCGCTGAGATGATCCCAAATTTAATCCTCTCCCTGCGCTGTTTCATCTTTTTTACCGAGAGTTTTACTTTTTTCTTTATCGGAGGTCTCTTTTTCGACTGCGGTTTTACTGCTTTCTCTGATTCAGGAG
Organism: Spirochaetia bacterium; assembly: GCA_016784705.1. Lineage (GTDB taxonomy): Bacteria > Spirochaetota > Spirochaetia > JABMQR01 > JABMQR01 > JABMQR01. The sequence continues at coordinate 7,395 of JADHUD010000027.1, forward strand.
GTGAGATATCGGCAGTCTTTTCCGGTTTTAGTATTTTTGTCCGGTTTGAAAATACCATAGCCTCTTCAGCTGCTTTTCTTGCCAGAAGTTTCGTAGCTCTGGAGGATGGTTCCAGGAGAGATCCCCGATTATCCTGGTCAGTATTCATCTCTGATCCTGCATCGTCATCTGTATATTTTTTTGCAGCATACTCTTTTTTATCAAACAGCTCATTCTGTGCAGGCTGTGCAGGTGTTTTTTTTACAACTCTTTTCTTTGCCGGGACAGCGGATTTTCCTTTCTGACTGTTATTCCTATTATCCGATGATGTACTCATAGATTTATATGGTAAAAGTAATCCACCGCACTAGTAAAAATAGACGGTCTATTACGTTTACTCAGTTTCCTTTCCCGCAATCTTCTTTAGATTCACAATCTGTTTTCGGTTCTGAGAAACCGTTTCCTTGATATCCTGGATCTGTTTTGTCAGCATAGTTATCTGCCCATTGAGATGCTCAACCCGGTCCTGGTCATTTTTTATAATAGTTTCCAATTCAGAAATACGGATTTTTGCTTCCAGTTGAGTAATTTTATTTTCAAGTTCTTTCTGTTTTCTCTCAAGCTTATGAATGTGCTGAAGGTTATTTGCCGCTTCCGGCACTTCTTCAACTTTTGCAAGCTCTTCAGGGTGATCCAGCATAAAATGGGCTAAATCTATATACAAAACCTGAAGGTTGGTATAATAGAGGTTCCGATTTTTAGTTAGTTCCTCGATTTTTTTTTCGATACTTCCGGTAATACCCGCCCGGAGCAGGAACTCTTCATTCTTTTGCCCTTCACTCTTTCGATTCTCCATTTGCTCATAGAGACGGGCACTTTCAATGCTGATTCTTTTATAATCCTCTGAAATAATTATAGCATTACGGCTTTTAACTTGCTTGATATAGTCAGATGAACTTATCTGCTTACCCGCTTTTCGAAAAAGATCCTCCCGGGCAGAGTCAAGCTTCTGTATCTCGTTTTTCAACTTATTACGCTTAATCCGCAAAGACATTTTCTCAAAAAAGGGTGCTGCTACAAAACGCAGCTCATTTTCCTTAAGAGCCTTTTGAAATTTGGTTAATTCAGTATTTTGATGTGTTACAGAGGTAAAAAGTAAAGAAAACTCCTCTCCGAGAGAACCAGCTGCATATTCCTCGTACGCTATAACGCCAATCCTACTGAACAATGAGTTCTTTTCCATTTCTATGGAAGAGAGACGCTGTTCTATGGTAGCAATCTCTTCTCTTGCAGCCTCACTTTTGTCCTTTGCCTGCTGAATCTCGGAAATTTTCATGTCGAGTGTATCAACATCAACCTCTATAGCCTTTAAGCGGGTCTGCATCTCTTTAGCTTCAATAAATTTTGGGGATGCAAATCTTGCCAGAATTTTACCAAGCTGCTCAAACTGCACCTCTAATTCAGTGAGAATTCCAGAAATCTCTTTTCTATACTCTGCAATTTTTTCACTATTTGGTTCCATTCTCACTCCTTCCACATTCCCGATACATGAAGTTATCCAAAACCTTTTCTATGAGAAAATACCCATTTAAAAAAATCTCATACAAATGAAGCTATTTTTTAATAATTCCGGTATATTCCGGAGTCCGGCGCAGACCTGCATTTATTAGCATATTAGCATAGAACACGTTCCTTGACAAAGACAAAGAGTGCTTATATCCTAAGAAAAAACTTGCGTGGTAAAAGAAAGAGCGTGTCTAAAAACAGTAAACAGCTTGCGGAAATGTTTTATAATCTTTGTAATGATTTCGGGTTCTCCCCTCTTACCATTCTTCAGCAAAAAATTCCAGAATTTGCTGGTTATAATGCATATACCGATTGCATTATTGAATCCTCCGATAAAGATGGCAGAGTATTTGCCGGGGCACTTCTGCATCTGTTGAGAGCACAGAAAAAAAACCGGACTAAATCTCGGTCATCAGCATATGCAGGTCCGGAGATGCTGCTGATAGCAGACTGGAAAGCGATCAGATTGCTTGAAAACAGCAATATTTCAGATTCAGCATCCAGCGGAAAATATCCCTCGATAAGCACTATTGGAACACAGGAAACCGCTGGAGAGGATCTGCAGAAACTCCATAATGAACCCCGCCTACTGGCAGCAACTCCGGAGAGACTTATTGATCACCTGCGCCGTGATAACATCAGCCTGAGAAAAGTAGCAGACTTGATAATTATCAGACCGGATATCACCACCAGCTGCCCTGATATGCAGGAAGAGGATTTTTCCGGAACACTTCTGAGTTTCAACCGGGATTTGCAGTACATCTTTTCAAAGTTTGCTAAAAAACCAAAAATATGTATCTTTTCTCCAAACCCGGAACAGGATACTTCTTTAATGGAGTTTATGAGAAAACCGTATATTCTCTCTCGTACTGAGTGGTCTTGTCAGATACAGACTATTCAGACAGGGACATTCCCGGTACTTCATCCAGAGATTATATCTGAGATTGTCTTCAGCCGGCAATTAAGCGGGCATATTTTAGTATTTTGTGATACCCTTTCTGTTAAAATTGCAGTACAACGGGAAATAGATAAAAACTCTCTCTATTTTACCGGTTCTGCTCTGTTATTAACAGAAACACTACCTGAGACAACAGAGTCAGATACGGTGTCAGGTACGGTTTTTTTCTATGGATTGCGTGAGAACAAGGGAGTTCAGCAGATAATTCCAATCATTACCAACAATCCACATAGACAATACTTTATGTGTTTGCCGTTATCAAACAAACAAACAATCTGCAGACTGCTAGAGGAGCACTTTATTATGGAAAATTCTCTCAACAAAAAAACAGCAACTGAACTAATTACCGAAGGAAAAATAAAGCTGCTGCTGGAAAAAATCCGCAGCGACAAAAAACCTGAAGAGTTGCAGGAATTTCGAAAACTCATTAGAAAAACAGTCCCGTTCTCAATGCGTAGATACTTTGCGGCCTACCTTCTTCGTGATGCAATTGGCAGAAAACCGGGTACAGGAAATAAAGTAAGCAGCACAGCAAAAAGAAATGGAGCCCCTAAACCTAAACTTAAACCAGCAGGTGCACCTGCAGCCGATGCTGATGGATCTTCACTTTTTATCAGTATTGGAAAAAGCAGACGGGTCTATCCTAAAGATCTTTCCAGACTGCTTCAGGAAACTGCCGAGTTGGACAATTCAGATATTCTCTCCATTAAAATATTAGATAACTATTCATTCATTACCGTCTCCGAAAAGAGTGCAGCTCAGGCAATTGCAAAACTTAACGGGATACAATTCAGAGGCAGACCCATAACCTGTGATTATGCCAGAAAGAGAGGATAAGAAATGCTCCCTCAGATTGTAAAAATCCCGGTCGGGATAATTGGTACCAATTGCTACATTTACAGTGAAAAAGATGATTCATCCTGCTGGATAATTGATCCGGGTGGAGAAAGTCACAAAATCATACAGACTCTGCATAATAAAAAGCTTTCACCTGAAGGTATTCTTCTTACACACACCCATTTCGACCATATTCTTGGGCTTACCGGACTGATTGAAGAGTTTGGACAAGACCTGATTGTATGTGTTCATATCAATGGAAAATTATCACTCGGCAAGCAGGGTGGAGAGATGCAGAAGAGAGTCCTTGCAATGATGTCGCCTGGTTTGGCAGATGAAAATTCTGAGATTTTGGCAAACCTGCCAGAACCGACACACATTTTTTATACAGAATCTGCTGATAGCGAACTGGAACAAGTTCCGGGATCTTCTCTTTCAGTTATTCAGACACCCGGTCATGCCCCTGAATCTGTTTGCTATTATTCATCTAAGTTTGGAATTTTGTTTAGCGGTGATACCTTATTCAGGCAATCAATTGGCCGATCTGATTTTCAGGGAGGAAGCAGTAAGGATCTGCTTCACTCCATAAGTAGAAAACTCTATATCCTTCCAGAAGATACCATCGTGTATCCCGGACATGGTGAATCAACAACTATTGGATATGAAAAAACACACAATCCATTCATAACAGGATGATGCACAGAACCTTTCGTTATGCTCTCTTTTTCCTATTTGACTCATCGCCAGCTTTACACTCTATGCAGAGAACGGCATACGGGATTGCCCGAAGTCTGTCCTGAGGAATTTTTTTTCCACAGCTGAGACAGATTCCATAGCGGCCGTTCTTAAGCCGGGCAAGAGCAGATTCAACACGTCGCAGTCTGTTCGTTTCATGCTGATTCAGTGCTTCCAGTTTTCTGCACATAACATCATCTGCTGCAATGTCTCCTAAATCCTTTATGTCCATTCCACTAACGAGTTTTTTAAAATCCTCGTTCTCGGAAATAAACATTTTCAGGATCTCTTCCTGCAGCGTAATTAAATTCTCTTCCATCTCTTGTACAAATGCTGCGTCCAAGGGTTTACCCCCCTTTATGCTCAATAATATGATGAACTCTTTTAGTATAAATCCAAATTTTTGTCAACCGGATCTTTTTAAAATAAAATTACTTAAGGCCCTGGAGGTTACAAATTTGAATTATTTTTCAGTGAAAATTGATTTGTTCTTTGTTGTTCTTTGCAAGCTTCTTAGTAAGCTTCTTTGCAAGCTTCTTTGCAAGCTTGACAAAATGTCTGACATCCCATAGAATTTTTTTCAGTTTGCAGATACAGCAGCTGCAGCATATTTAGGAGGAATCGTGGCTAAAGAAGAAGCTATAGAAGTTGAAGGCGTGGTAAAAGAATCACTTCCCAATACTATGTTTAGAGTTGAACTGCAAAATGGGCACTTAATTCTCGCACATCTTTCAGGAAAGATGCGTAAGCATTATATCCGTATTGTGCCTGGTGATAAGGTTCGGGTGGCACTCTCACCCTATGATTTAACCCGTGGAAGAATTATTTACCGGGAGCGTTAAAGAGAAATCAATCTTTTTTTCAAGAAAAAATATAAAAAGACATCGATCAACTTCGATGTCTTTTTTTCTTCAATGCCACCCATACTGCCCCGCCTCCTCCTTCCTCACGATGGGGAGTTCCTGACATACCCGCATAGGGGGAAGCCTCTATACAATCTTTTACAACTTTCTTCAAAACAGATTCGCTGTTTTCTGAGTGAATTCCTTTCCCATGAATTATCTGCACTTTGATAAGGCCTTTTGCTGATGAACTTTCAAGAAAATCCATAACGTATTTTTCAGCTTCAAGAGATGTCAGACCGTGCAGATCAAGTTCATCCTGCGGTTTCATGCGTTTCAGATCGGATAACAGAAGTCTATTTGCACGAGTACTCAGTTCTTCATCAATATCACGAAAACGTGCCTGCTGCTCGTATTGTTCTGATATCTTTTTTCCCTTTTCGGAATTTTCCCATTGATCAAGTAAATCCTTGAAGTCCACGTGCTGATCCTATACTTCTCTGATATCTATAATTTCCAGACAACAGGGTTTCAGAGCTTCTATCAGAACTTCTTTTGAAAGATTAATCACCTTCATTGTACAGATAGCATTTGTAGCATCTGTTCCCAAAAATGTTCCAAGAGATATTATATCCCCACCCGTTTCAAAAACAGCCTGACCAAGAGCTGAAATCTCTCCCGGTTTATCCGGAATCAATATTGTCACACGCAACCCGCTCTGCCTGGCACCGAAAAGCTCCATAAAGACTTTAAATAAATCAGATTCGGTTATGATTCCGACCAATACTCCCGAATCAACAATAGGCAATCCGCCAATATCACTATCCACCATAATCCTGGCAGCTTCTTCCAGAACTGTATCAGAAGGAATGGTAAGAACCTGTGTGCTCATCACTTTTTTTACCGTAAGTTGCGACAGCAGATAGGTCATTTCATGTATATCAAGGGTCGTTGCCGGAGAGGGAGAAGCATAGAGCAGATCCTTTTCGGTAACAATACCCACCAATTCCTTCTTTTTATTCAGTACAGGCAAGCGGTGTATCTTTTCTCTTCTCATAATTCGCTGAGCTTCAGCAACGGGTGTGTCCGGGGAGATAGTAATAGGATTTCTTGTCATCCTTGTCTTAACAATCACAATAAAGCCTCCTTAATCTAAAAAACTGATTTAAAACAATTGCCTTTTTATTGGCTACACGCCGAGATAAGCTTCCCGGATCCTGTCATTAGCCAAAAGAGCCTTTGTGGTATCAGCCTGAGTAATACGTCCTGTTTCCATAACATATCCCCTATGAGCTGTGCGAAGAGCCAGGTTAGCATTTTGTTCTACAAGAAAAATAGTTGTTTTCTGCTCCTGGTTTATTTTTTTTATTATTGAGAAAATTTGCTGCACAATAATCGGAGCAAGTCCGAGTGAAGGTTCATCAAGCAGCAGCAATCTGGGTTTTGCCATCAGAGCTCTGGATATTGCCAGCATCTGCTGCTCTCCACCGCTGAGAGTCCCGCCAACTTGTGTCCGGCGTTCAGCAAGTATAGGAAAAAGTTCATAGATATACTCAATATCCTGTTTAATGCTCTCTTTATCTTTCCTGAGAAATGCTCCCATATCAAGGTTTTCACGAACAGTCAAGGCCGGAAATATTCTACGGCCTTCAGGAACCTGGATAATACCGCACGCAACAATCTCATCAGTTGCTGTTTTTGTAATATCGTTACCTTCAAATAGAATTGTTCCGCTTCTAGGCGGAACAACTCCGCAGATAGACATCAATGTAGTTGATTTTCCAGCACCATTGGCCCCGATCAGCGTAATGATTTCTCCCTCATTTATTTCGATGTCAACATCCCTAAGAGCATGAATATTACCATAATAGGTGTTAAGTTTTTCAATTTTAAGCATCAATGTCCTCCCCAAGGTAGGCTTTGATCACTATTGGATTTTTTTTCACAGCCTCCGGAACTCCAGCAGCTATTCTCTTGCCATAGTCCATTACATATATTTTTTCTGATAAAGACATAACAAGACTCATATCATGCTCAATAAGCAGAACTGAGACACTTTCTTCTTCTCTTAGTCTCAGTATCAATTCAACCAAGTCGTGAGTCTCCTGGGGATTCATACCTGCAGCGGGTTCATCAAGCAGCAGCAGAAAGGGTTCAGTAGCTAATGCTCTGGCTATTTCCAATCTCCGCTGCTCTCCATAAGGCAGATTCTTTGCCTGCT
>JADHUD010000028.1 GCA_016784705.1 Spirochaetia bacterium
AGCTGTCAAAAAGTACAATGCCGGCCTGCATCTGAAAACGGCAGGGACAACCTGGCTTGAAGAGATTATAGGTCTGGCCGAATCTGGTTCTGAAGGAGTTGTCTTGGCAAAAGAGATCTATAGGGAATCCTTTGCCCGCTATAGTGAGCTGACCGGCCCATATGCAGCCGTTATTGATATTGATAAAAAACAGCTGCCGGATCCTGATGAGTTCGATACCTGGACAGGGCAAATGATAGCAGCGGCTGTCAGGCATAATCTTGATAATCCGGCATATAATCTGCATATTCGTCAGCTGCTTCATGTCGGGTACAAAGTTGCCGCAGAAATGGGAAACAGATATATTGAGGCTCTGGAAAAATACAGCAGTATTGTTGGAAAAAATGTTACTGAAAACCTGCTGGAAAGGCATATTAAAAGAATCTTTTTGTAGAAGTATATTCACCCATTGCTTTACAAAAGGTACTTTAAATGAGAAGCGTAAATGGGTGCTAAAACTGTATCAAAGATCATTTTTTACAGCTTAAGTATCATTCTGATATTTTTCGGCCTATATTTTAGCAGTCTCTACAACTTTCTCCTGTTTCACAGTATTGCCGAAATTTTCAGCATAGTTGTTGCCTATGCAATTTTTATGTTTGCATGGAATTCCCGGCAATTTATGGATAATAACTACCTGTTCTTTCTCGGCATAGCGTATTTTTTTATCGGCTGTATTGATTTGCTTCATACACTTGCATACAGCGGCATGAATATATTTGCTACTGATGGAGCAAACCTTGCTACCCAACTCTGGATTTCAGCAAGATACCTTCAAAGTATCTCTCTTTTATTAGCACCCCTTTTCCTGAAAAGAGATTTAAAAGCTGTCCCGATCATTATCAGTTATCTATTAATAACCATTCTACTGATTTCTGCACTATTTATCTGGCAAATATTTCCTGACTGCTATGTTGAGAATTCGGGATTAACCGTATTCAAGAAAATCAGCGAATATCTCATATCATTGATCCTGATATGCTCAATAATCTTTCTTACTATAAAGAGAGAAGCTTTTGATCAGGATATTTTCAAACTGCTCATTGCATCAATTATATTCACTATTGGATCAGAACTGTTTTTCACCTTTTATGTAAGTGTTTTCGGGCTATCAAATCTACTTGGCCACTTCTTAAAAATAATAGCATTTTACCTGTTCTACAAAGCAATTATCAAGACAGGCCTGCTTAAACCTTATGATTTGCTCTTCAGGAATCTTAGAAAAAGTGAGCAGATTCTTCAGAAAGAGAAAGAGAATCTCCAAAAAGCACTCTCTGAGATAAAGACATTGAAAGGAATTGTCCCTATTTGTGCAAACTGTAAAAAAATCAGAGATGACGACGGCTATTGGAATCAGTTGGAAGAGTATATCCGTGATCATTCCGAAGTAGATTTCAGTCATGGGATTTGCCCTGATTGTGCAGAAAAACTCTATTCTGAACTTGATAACATGAAAAACAAGTAAGCAGTCTGGTAAAAATAACCTCTATTTGGTTTTTTCAGCCTTAACCTGCTGCTGAATTTTATTCCATACAAGATATTACACCTCCTGACCGCATTAACTTTTTTGGCACGGTTTATGCTAAATGTAAGTAGATAAAACAGAAGATTTTTCAAAATTTCAAATCATTAAAAAATCTTCAAATACTAATAAAAGTTAAGAAAGGAATTGGAGGAATTTCATGAAAACAGCGAACAGAATTAAACATATCACAAAGGCAAACATCAACTCGATTCTTGACAAAGTCGAGAAACCAAAAAAAATGATCAGTCTTATGATACAGGAGATGGAAGAAGCAGTAATTGATTTAAAATCTTCAGTGGCAGCAAAACTTGAGGCAAAGGCCGAGGCTGAAATTGAACGGAAAGTTCTGCAGCAGCGTATTGACAGGTGGGAAGCCAGAGCAAAGATGGCCGTCGAAAAAGAACGGGACGATATGGCAAAAGATGCCCTACTGGAAAAGAGAAGAGCTGAAAGAAGCCTTGAAATTCTTGAGAACGATATAAGCCAGTATGAAAAACTTATTTCAGACGGACGCAGCAGCATAGTTGAACTTGAAGAAAAACTTGAATTAGTACATCAGAGACAGCGCCTGCTGATCCAGAGAGGCGTCCATGCAGTGGAAAAGAAAAAAGCTTTTGAGACGCTCCGGAATGCCGAGAGTAATGAGGCTTACAGAAGATTTATGGATCTGGAAGCAAAAATTGAAAGAATTGAAGCTGAAGCGGAAATTTCCGGTTTTACCTCTCCTGCTGCTGCAGAAGATAGTTTTGAAAAAATGGAATCAGACAGTGCCATAGAAGAGGCTCTTTCCGCACTTAAAAAAAGCATGAAAAAAGAGACCAAGGACAAGGAGTAAGCAATGAATTACGATTATCATAAATATTCTTACCAAACCCGGAAAAGACGGAAATTAAGAAGATCGCGTGATGGGGTGATCTGGGGAGTATGTAAAGGGCTTGCCAACTGGATTGATGCTCCTGTTGGATTGGTTCGGATAATTTATCTGGTTCTGTTAGTTGCTACCGGATTCTTCCCCTTTGGGTTAGCCTATATTCTTGCTGCATTTTTTATCCCGCTTGAAGATTCTTTATGGTAGGAAATTTCAAAATGATTTTATTTTGAAATTTCGACGATTTGGTCTAACTAACTATGTATATGGTTATGAGGTCTATATATGAGAGTGTATGAGAAAATAGTATCTGTATTTTTGCTTATTCTTGGAGTTTCGGTTGCGGGTGTATGGGCTCTCCTGATAATAACAGGAGAGCTCCCTCCCGCAGGAGATTCGGGAGAAATCCTTGCCCTGGCAATGCACTGGGGGTCAGAGCTTCTTTTAGCTACTCTTTGTCTCCTCACAGGGATATATATTCTATTTGGAAACCTAAAGGCACAAAGAGGCTTGTTTTTTACGCTGGGACTGGCAGCAGGCTCAACGGTTAACGCTCTTGCCCATTATACACTGATAGAACCAAATGTACTTATGATCTGTTTGCTCGGAATATTCTTTGTCGGTACAGTTGCAGCATTAATCAGCGGCCTTATTTTGAATACAAAAGATCATAGCACAAATCTGATCATGTACAAATCAGGACTTTTTATATCAGGCTTTATTGTCTACTACCTGATGAACACCGCTGCTGATTATGCGGCTCCTGATACTTGGCAATTCTTTGCACAGGCAGTCCTTTTTATTATTGTTCTTTCAGCATATGCCGGGGCACAGGTTGCCAGAGGTGATGAGTATACACAGCAGCCAAAAAAATACCATTGATAAATTTACGGCATTGCACAATTTTTTTAGTATATCCGGTATGTTGGTTCAGGCCGTGAAGGCGTAAGTATTTGTTCAGAATACTCTGAAACAGCTGCATCGGGAAAAGATTCAAGAAGTTTCATCAGCACTTTTTCACGAACGGTTAATGATAAAATTTCCGGTTCGAAGGCTGCCCTGATATTTACAACCATTTGCAATACAACATTTCCGGGTAATTCCATGACATCAGGCGCCTGAAAATGCCCTCCCGCTATGCCGGTTTTAATAGAACCTTCTGCTGTAATCACCTGGATTTTTGCATGAGCAATAGGGAAAACCCCATTATTACGGACTGTGTTCAACTCTTCCTGAAGTACATCTAATACTGCTGCCGCCGCATTTGCCGGATTAATAGTCTCACCTTCGGCGGCTTTCAAATTCCAGCTTCCATTGTACCAGCCGTATTCTGCTTCAGCTTCTGCATATACGTCATAATTCAGAGGAATCGGGTGCGGAGGAATTCCCATTCCTCTGCCGCTGCCGCTGCCGCCGCCTCTTCTCAGCCTCTCTGCAAGCTCTTTTAACCCCTCCCCTGTCTTTGCTGAACATGCTGCAATTTCCGCATTGGGATTTAATCTCCTGATTCTGTCAAGACCTGCCTGCTGTTCTTCTGCAGTAAGAAGATCACACTTTGTCAGCAGCACAACCGCTGATTCGGATATTTGATGGGAAACGAGAACTTCGAGAGGTAAAACAGGCTGTTCCAGTGCTAAATTGGTATACTCACCCGCAAAACTGAATCTGAATCCATCTGCTAGAGCCCAAAAACCCGCAATTTGCATTAAATCACTGTGATAAAGTAAAAGCGGCTGAATAACTGTTGCATTAAGATCTGTACAGCTTCCAACAGCCTCTGCTATCACATAATCAGGCTGCTGAACCTCTGCTATACTGCTCAGCGTACTCAGCAAATCGGGAAATTTACAGCAGAAACAACCACCGGTTATTTCCCGGGTATCAAAACCTGCTGCTGCTGCATATCCCGTATCAACCAAATTATTCCCCTGATCATTTGTTATCAAGGAGACTGAATTTCCCCGTCTCTGAAGTTCCCCGGCAAGCTTGAGCATCAGAGTTGTTTTTCCGGAACCAAGAAAACCGCTTAAAAGAAGTATTTTCGTCATACCTCTATTTTATTGCATCAATAGCCGCTGTCAGTTCTTGTCTGTTTGGAATAACAGAAATGAACGACACTACACCATTGATAGCAATAGTAGGAAGATTGCTGACTCCCATCTTCCCCAGTCTGACAATATTTTCCGGTTCCAGAATTTTCCGTTCAACAACTTTAACCGTTCTTCCCTTATAGACTGCGGCAACTTCATCGGCAGCTGCTTTCATATAACCGCAAGCTGCACAGGTAGCGGAGTCAATGGTCAGCACTTCTATCAGTATATGATCAAGGTTTTTGTAGTCCGGCAGTTCAACTTCAACCGTTGAATCTTCTTTCACATACGATTCAAGAAATTTCCTTGTTGCCTCAACATTCTGTACAGCCTGTGCTACCCCGATTACATTTGCAATCGGTACTTCGAACGGTAAATCACACCCGGGAGCAAGAATGAAATTTGTTGTCCCCATAGCATCAATTTTTTCCAAAGCTGCTTTCTGGCTGTCTTTCTGATTCCCCAGAAGCATAACTACTGTCAGCTGCAAGTTTCCTGAAATCACTATATTATACGTATCAGTTATCTTTTTTGCGGCTGCGAGGTCAATATTTTCATCTATTGAGAGACAATCCGGACCAGCCTGACACATTACTTCAAGGTTTTTCGTTGCATCTCCGCACACAAAGAAGGATGAAAAGACTCCTCTTTCACGAATATGATCGAAAAATCTTTTATAGGGCTTGCTGAGAAATCTGGAAAAAGAGTCAGGGGATATCTGTGAAACAAGCGGGTCAACAGCACCAAGAACGTCCATTCCGGCATCTATATAGTAATCGGCCATAGTTATGGCAACATCTGCAGCATAGGAAAGAAGGGCATCCACGTACTCTTCATCATCGTACATATCCATAAAAATATTTGTACCCCTCAAGTGGGAGGCCAGCGTAAAGGGACCGCAGACCAGTCCATACAGTGCTGTTGTATCGCCCACAGCTTTTTTAAACTGCTCCATAACATCAAGAATCATCGGAATACGTCCATCTGTCTTAGCAGGAATTTTGACAGGGATTTCCATTGTTGCTGATAATGGATGTGTGCTTACTGTAGGGGGTGATTTTTCTGCCCATAGTAAGTTGCAGCCTAATATTTCCGCTTCAACCTGCAGATCGAAAATTACCGGCTGCCCATCGGGTGAGTACTGTTTATGTGATTCCAACAAGCACTCAAGCAACTTATCTCCATCTCGCAGCAACTCTTTAGCTGTATAATTCCTGAAATTTGCAATTTGCGCACCCGTATAAGGGACCCAGGGAACCCTATCCAACTTTTCATTTCTCATAGCGCTGAATATTAATTCTTTACCATTCACAATTTCCTCCGCTGCACAGTATACAAATACCGGCTGTATCAATTTTTAATTTTTTAAAATTTTATTATCTGTACTTTCTTATTAACAGGCAGTTACCTTACTAATGTAACTCACTAATGAACTCGTTCCTTTCATCAGTGCATGATTCACATAGCAGTGAATTGCATGATTCACAGTAACAGTGAATTTATTTCTAGTATTGTTATATTTTACGATTTTTCTTCCTATTAAACACAAATGTTTGAATCTCTGCAGATCTCAATCTCATACTGCTATTGGTTAAACAAGATGCAGCCTTCGGCAACGAATGAAATTAAGGAATCTGTACTTTATTACCGGAACAAGTTACACTAAGAGAGAAATTACAACTAAGGTTTAATAATGTTAAAAACAGATAAATGGTATCGACTGGATACATCCGGGAATTTATACCCTGCAGTTGAGAGTCTCAATTATCCTGGTATATTCAAATTCGGGATTACTCTAAAGAGTGAAATTAAAGCGGTACAACTGCAGAAAGCTCTTAATAAAATTATAAAACGATTCCCAACCTTTAATGTCAGACTTAAACACGGCTTGTTCTGGTACTATCTTGAACAGAACCCTAAACTGCCCAAACTTAAACCGGATACTGATTATCCTTGCCAAAGAATTAATTTTAAAAGAAATAATGATTTTCTCTTCCAGGTTCTCTATAAGAAAAAGACCATATCATTGGAAGTTTTTCATGCACTTACCGATGGATTTGGAGCAATGACTTTCTTGAAAACCCTTGTCGCGAATTATCTGAATTTATTGGGAAACTCTATCCCCCCTGAATTGGGAATTATGGACTGTTCAGTACAGCCAAACCCTGAAGAGTCAGAAAACTCCTTTTTACGATACTACAAGGGGAGATTAAAACGCCAGATTAAAGAACCGCCGGTATTTCATATGTCAGGAACCAGATTACCGCAAAACGTGTATAAAGCAATCTCAGGCAAATTACCGGTCAGCAAACTGCTGGAAAAATCCAGAGAACAAGGTGTTTCAATCACAGAATATACAACTGCTGTAGTTGTATATGCACTCTACAAAATTCAGGAAAAAGAATCCAGATTAGTGAAAAGAAAAGCAATCCGCCTCTCAGTCCCGGTAAACCTGAGAAGTTATTATCCATCGCAAACACTCAGGAATTTCTCACTTTTTATAAAACCGGGAATTAATCCCGACCTTGGCGGATATACGTTTGAAGAAGTTCTCCATCAGATTCATCATGCTACCCGTTATGAATTAAGTGAAAAATATATCTCAGCAGCCCTGAGTGCAAATGTATCCCTGGAAAAAAATCTTGCAATCAGAGCGGTTCCTTTATGTATAAAAAATATTATCATAAACTTTGTTTTCAGCAATTTTGGAGAGAACAAGCTCTCCGGTACTCTCTCAAATCTTGGTCGGTTTGAGGTTCCAGAGAGCATGAAAGAGCATATTACAAGATTCCATGTTCTGTTAGGCGCCAACAAAATAAATCCGGTTAATTGTTCTGTTGTCAGTTTCGGCGAGGATATGTATCTAACTTTCGGTAGAACTATCCAGGAAACCGATTTGGAGCATTCAGTATTCACCCACTTCATTAAAGCTGGGATTCCCGTTACAATTGACACAGAGACTTAGAAAAAATAGGAGTAATAGATGAGTAAGAAAATATTATTAATAGATTATGAAAATATTCAGCAGATTGATCTCTCTGTAATAGAAGACATAGATATTCAGGTTAAAATTTTTATTGGAAAATCCCAGAATAAAATACCATTTTCCCTTGTCGCAGATGCGCAGAGATTTGGTACTAATTTTGAATGGATTAAAATTGATGGAAACGGCAGTAATGCCCTGGACTTTCATATTGCCTACTATTTAGGATTCCTTACAAGGATTGATCAGAAAAGCGAATATATTATTCTCTCTAAAGACAAGGGCTTTGATCCTATAGTCCGCTATGTAGAGAAAAAAAAGATCGGCTGCAAAAGAATTAACAGCATTGTAGAAATCCTTGGAACACAGAAACAACCATCCATTAACCCGGCTCATATGACAAAAGTACTCGACAATTTGAAAAAGATTGATAAAGCCAAGAGACCAAGAAAAAGAATTACTCTTCATAAACATGTAATATCACTTGTAAAGGGGCTTATGACTGAAAAAGAGGTTACGGAAGTTATTGATGAACTCTTTATTACCGGACTTATAGGTGAAGAAAACAATCGTCTTCAGTACAACCTCGACTGACACGGAATTAAACAATGAAACTGGATTATATACACTTTATAAAAGAACGAATATCTCATCGCAGTTATGCAGCGGATCCGCTATCGAAAGAACATCGTAAATCCTTAGAATTATTTTTACAGGAGCAGACCGAAAACCCCTATAATATCCCTATACGCTTTAATCTGATTGAAAAAAAGGATAACCAGCTCTTTAAGCTTGGAACGTATGGGGTTATCAGGGGAGCACAGACTTTTCTGGTTGGTTCAGTTATATCAGATGGAGATGACGATGCACTGATTGCCTATGGTTACTCTTTTGAAAAGGTAGTTATTTTCGCTCAAAGTATGGGTTTGGGAACCTGCTGGCTGGGGGGAACTTTTACAAGAGGAAATTTTGCCAAAGCAATTCATCTTGACGAATTTGAAATTATTCCCTGTGTCTCCCCCATAGGAATTCCGCATGAAAAACGAACCCTTCTTGAAAAGGCAATGCGAACAGCCGCCAGGTCAGCAAAACGCAAACCCTGGAAAGAAATCTTTTACCTTAACAATTTTGACACTCCCCTTATGAAAGAGCAAGCAGGAGATTTTGCAGAAGCTCTTGATATGGTTCAAATTGCTCCTTCGGCGTCAAATAAACAGCCTTGGAGAATTATATATAATCCGGATAAGACGTGCTTTCATTTCTACCTGCATACATTAAACGGATATGCAGGTAACAAGTTGGGATTTAAGATTCAGAAAATTGATATCGGAATAGCTATGTTTCACTTCGAAGCTGTTGCCGCTCAACTTGGATTTCAGGGAGAATGGCATGCAGCGGATCCGAAAATATTCATACCGCACTATCACGATGGTGAAAACTCCTATATTAACACCTGGACAGTAACAGGGAGTTAAGGGTGATATCTGTTGCAATACTGGGAGCTGGGCCGGCAGGCCTGATTTCTGCTATTTCTGCTGCAGAAGCAGCCGGCAGCCGGAAAATCTCAGCTTCGATAGTTGTGTTTGAAAAAAATCCTAATCCCGGCAGAAAACTGCTGATAACCGGTTCAGGGCAATGCAATCTCACAAACAACAGTAACGAGTCTGCAGACACCAGTGAAGGCAGCAGTGCTATTGAGGATCTTGAGAAATTTCTTACGCATTACGGGAGCAGAGAACAGGCCAGATTTCTTAAAACTGCTTTTTATGCTTTTACCAACAGAGATACTGTGAACTTTTTTCAGCGTCTGGGTGTCCCTCTAACCGAAAGAGAGGATGGGAAAGTATTTCCTGCCTCATTCCATGCTGCTGATATACTTACGGCACTGATCCAAAGATGTTATGACCTGAAAGTAGAGATTCTCTGCTCTGCTCCCATCTCACTTATCGAGTTTCATGATAATGAATTTTCCCTTCAAACAGGAAAATCGGCAACAAGGGTTTTTCAGAAAATAATTATCGCAGTTGGCGGGTGTACCTATCCCGCCACGGGTTCATCCGGAGATGGATATCTCTTAGCGGAAAAACTGGGACATTCCATTGTGTCCCCAAAGCCGGCTTTATCGGGAATCTCGGTATTACATCACAAACTATCTTCATTATCAGGAATTTCATTAGAAAATATAGATATGACTCTCTGGAGAGCCGGAAAAAAAATATTGTCTGCCTCTGGAGATATGCTTATTACTCATACAGGATTTTCCGGACCGGTTGTAGTAAACAACTCACGTGCAATACAAAACGGTGATGAGATTGTATTTGATTTTTCACATCAAGGTGAAAACTTCTTGAAAACACTTCAGGAACAGGCTCAAATTAACGGAAACTCACACATAGCTACTCTGGTTCAAAAATGCGGTATACCCAAAAGGGTAGCTAACAGAATTCTGGAAATCAACCAAATTGATGGTACTGAAAAATGTGCTGAAATAACTAAAAAAAATTTACGAATAATAAATGAGGCCTGCACAGCCTGGAAACATACTGTTGCTTCTTCCGGAAAAAATACCAGCGCCATGGTTACTGCCGGTGGTGTCTCGACAAAAGAGATACACCCCGGCACTATGCAGTCCAGAGTAATCCCCGGGCTTTTCTTTGCAGGAGAAGTGCTGGATATTGATGGTGAAACCGGTGGGTATAACCTGCAGGCAGCATTCTCTACAGGTATGCTGGCAGGAAAAAACGCGGTTCTCTAACTCTGACTGTTTACAGCTTATTTACACAAGTGTATATGTCCTTTATATTCTTCTCTATGATAGATATGTTGTTTTCATTATTAATGATAATCATAGGTTTTTCTATTGGATATATTATTCAGAAGTTGTTGAAAGCCGGAAAAATCAGATTCAGAACTTCAGAACTAATAGTACGGAAGCGCCTTCAGACTATTGCTATTTTGTGGCTGACTCCCATACCCATCATAAGCAGTGTCTGGGTTGCCCCTTTACGTGATATAGAAATATATTCATTGCCGATTATTGGTTTAGCCGCATTAGCCCTCGGAGCCGTTACTGCTTACATAGCTTCACGAATAATGCACATGACCCGTCCTCAGCAGGGAACCTTTTTTGTTTGCGGTGGTTTCACGAATTTAGGATCACTGGGCGGTCTGATAGTTTTTATCCTCCTTGGAGAAGCCGGCTATGCCATGGTTGCTTTTTATACTCTGTTTGAACGTGCTTTCTATTTTATGATCGGTTTTCCTTTTGCAAAAAGCCATAGTCTCCAATATAAAACTGACAACGATAAAAAAACAAATCATGTGATAAAATTTCTAAGAAATTTAACCGAACCATATGTTTATGTCTCAACAATCTCAATAGTATTAGGAGGAACCTTAAATCTTCTTCATATTCCGAGACCTGATTTTTTTAAACCGGTAAACAACGTGCTGATTCCTCTTATCTCAATACTCCTCCTTACCTCAATAGGTATGGCTTTGCGGTTTTCATCAACTAAAAAGTATATAAAACCTGCTCTGATTATGGTTGTTATTAAAAGTCTTATAGTACCTGCTGCTATGCTTTTTCTCAGTTTTATGTTTGGACTCAACCGGATAGCAGATGGGATTCCGATGAAAGTTGTACTGATTCTGTCTGCTATGCCGGTTGGATTTACTGCTCTGGTACCTTCAACCCTCTATGATCTTGATCTGGACATGGCTAATACAAATTGGTTTATTTCCACCTTATCCCTTATGCTGGTTGTCCCGATACTTGGTTTTTTCTTAACACGTATATAAGTGCAAAAAGTCTGCAGGATAAACACATTATAAAATGAATAAAATCAGGCCTCTATCCTATCTTAGCTCGAAGCTTTAGTTAGAGATGGCTTTTTTTTATTTCTTTGATATAATCACATATGCATATACACGAACTTACCACAAATCAGGAAATCGGCGAATACGTGAATGAGCTGGAAAAATCAGGACAGAATATTATTGCTCTGGATCTCGAAGGTGAATTCAACCTGCACTGTTATGGGGAACATCTCTGCCTTGTACAAATTTTTGACGGAACCCGTGAAGTTATCATAGATCCAATTGCACACCCTGAACTGACAATGATGAATGAAATTTTCACAAAGCGGAATCTTCTCAAGATAATGTATGATGCTTCCAGTGATGCAGCGTTAATTCAGCATCTCTTTGGAGTTCGAATAGCATCGATCCTTGACCTTCGTCCGGCTGTATCATTGCTGGAGTATTCCAGCCAGAGTTTATCGTTTGTGCTTGAAAAAGAGTTCAGTATAACACCGGTTAATAAGAAGAAATTCCAGCAGCATAACTGGATGCGCCGCCCGATTTCTACCGAGGCTATCGAATATGCTATGAATGATGTCCGGATGCTGTTTGAGCTTAAAGACAGGCTTCTTGGTAAGCTGATTGATAAGAGCCTGCTTGACCAGTATATTCTGCAAAATCTGTATGTTCAGAATGGGGAAATAAAAAACATGCAGAAAGATAAATATAAAAAGGCAAAGGGGTTTAACAGACTTAGAACTGAACAGAAAAAACTTTTCAAAGCGCTTTTCATTGCGCGGGAAAAGGTTGCAAAAGAAGCTAATATACCGCCGAATTCAGTATTGCCAAATAAAATACTTATGGAATTTTGTCAGTCCCGAAATTCCGGTGCAAGCTCAATTGGTTCTTCTGTAGGGAAAAGAGTACCTGTCAACCTGAAAAATGAGCTGCTGCATGATTTTACAAACATCTTACAGGAACACTTTCAGAGATCTATATGAGCAATAAAGAGACCTTTTATGCTACACTGTCTGAATACTATGATGAAATATTCCCCCTCAGCAAAAGTACGGAAAACTTTATTCTTCAGGAACTGGCAAACCGTAAACAACTCCGGATTCTTGATATTGGGTGCGGCACGGGAAGTCTTTCAATAGCGCTCTCCCGCAGCTCCCTGGTAAAAGCTGTAACAGCCATCGACCTTGATGAGGAAATGATCAGTAAGGCAATGAGGAAAAATGTTCTGTCTGGTACTTCGGTTGATTTCAGAATTATGAATATGCTTACTATTGAGAGTTGTTTCGGATGCGGCTCATTTGATGCAATTATCTGTCTGGGAAATACCATTGCGCACCTTCTCAAAACAGAAGATGTTGAGACATTTTTTAGAGCAGCTGCGTGTGTTCTGGTTCAAGGAGGAGTACTGATCCTTCAAGGTCTTAATTATAATTATATTCTAGATGATACTATTTCTGCCCTGCCATTGATAGAGAACGATGGTATTCAATTTATACGCAATTATCAGCACTTAGAACAGACAGAACTGCTTGAATTCAAGACCGAAATACGTACCGGCTCCACTCCAGCCGTAATCGGCAATACTCTGCACAATCCTATTCGGCCGGAGCAGCTGCAGGCACTTATGGAAAAAGCCGGATTCTCAAACCTTCAACAATTTGGAGGATTTGACAGATCCTATCTGTCCCGGAAATCTTTGCCTCTGGTTATTACCTGTATTAGGGGTTGATAAAATGATGTCATTAAATCTGGTACTGATAATTATTATTTTCGGGGGCTGGCTCTCCGGCCGTTTATTCAGTCACATGCATTTACCTGCTGTTCTAGGAATGGTTTTATTTGGAATCGCTGCAGGAATTCTTGCGGGAAACAGGATTCCAGAAATCCTCTGGGAACTTGAACCCTTCCTTAAATCGTTTGCCCTGATCGCGATTCTGCTCAGAGCCGGATTGGGAATCAACCGTAAGACTCTGCAGCAGGCCGGCCGGACAACCATCCTCATGGCGTTAATTCCCTGCCTCTTTGAAGGTACAGCACTAACGCTTGCTTTACACTACTTCCTTGGGTTTGCCTGGAGTATTGCTGGACTTACTGCATTTATGCTCTCCGCAGTCTCACTGGCTGTTATAGTTCCATCAATGCTCGACCTGAAGGACCGGGGCGTAGGTGGTAAAAATGAAGTGCCGACCATACTCCTGGCGGGTACTTCAGTAGATAATGTCTTTGCCATCACAATTTTTACTATTTTTCTCGGTCTTTCAACAGGCGGAGAGGCGCCCATTCTGCGCTCATTACTCTTTATTCCCATTTCCATTGGTGCAGGAGTGATTTCCGGAATATTGATTGGAGTTCTGCTGCTTATCATATTCAAAAAAAATCATAAAAACATGCGGGCAACCGAAAAACTTCTGATTCTGCTGGCTGCAGCAATCCTGCTGGTTCAGGTTGGAGACTGGCTGCATTATGCAGCGCTGATAGGGGTAATGACTCTGGGATTTGTGCTGCTTGAACGATCACCGCCAATAGCCCATGAGCTCTCCCTCAAGTTGTCAAAAATCTGGATCTTTGCCGAAATCATCCTTTTTGTCTTAATCGGTTTATCTGTAGATCCGGCAGTTGCGGGTGCGGCTGGATTGAAAGGAATTGGTATTATTCTTGGCGGTCTTTTCTTTCGGGGACTTGGAGTACTGCTGGCAACTGTTAAATCAGGACTGACTTTCCGGGAAAAAATATTTTGCATTATTGCTTATATCCCCAAAGCGACCGTCCAGGCAGCACTTGGCAGCGTAGCCCTTGCTTATGGAATTCCGGAGGGGAACACTATACTTGCACTGGCTGTTTTAGCTATCCTTATTACAGCCCCGTTGGGTCTAATTGGTATACGACTGACAGCACATAAACTCCTGGGAATTCCTATTGAATAGGCCATAGAAACTACCGGTAAAAGTAACTGGATTATCATGCCGATCCCCTACTCCAGCTTATTTGAGAATAAATACTTTACCAATTAGAAAATACAATGCATACTGAAGAGTACACTGCGTTCTTTTAAAAGTAAGATTTTGATATTTAATACCATGGAGTCTTAGATGAAAAAACTTTTATTACTCATTCTGATTATACTATTGGTAACAATTCTCACGGGA
>JADHUD010000029.1 GCA_016784705.1 Spirochaetia bacterium
CTATCTTTTACCTGTCCCATGTTTCCTCCTGGTGCTTGCGGTTTGGTTATTTCAAGTATACCAGTGATTCATGGGACTTTTTCTTTTTTATCCCCTTTTTTCTCCTATTTTTGGCGACAGTTCATTTTACCGCGCGCGATTTTTTTATTTATTACTGTTTTTTTCTTGACAATCAATAAAAGTGGATGCACAATTCTATTGGTTGGTTTATATTTCAACCAACCAATACATATTAAGGAAGATTATGCTTCAGCCTATTAAAAGACCAAGAATAATAAATACCTCCCGTATCATTCGTGAGATATGGAGCTCTCCTCAAGTCAGCAGGGTGGAGATTGCCCGAAGACTTCAACTGAACAAATCCACAATCACCAATATTGTCAATGAATTGATAGAAGATGGACTTATTCAGGAGACACATGAAGGTTTTGCAGGTCCTCAAGGAGGCAGGAAACCTGTAAATCTTCAAATAAATAAACAATATGGTGTGGTAATTGGTTTTGAGCTCAGACCAAACTCCTATACAGTTGTTGTTACCGACCTGTTCGGAGATATTCTCTTTTCCCAAACTGAATTGGACTCAATCAGCAATACTAATTTTAAAGAAAAATTATTAGGTATCTATGCTGCAACCATAGAAAAAATAGCATGGATAGAACCGCCTGTATTAGGTGTCGGATTTGGCATATCCGGAATAGTTGATGCCCACAAACGGATAATCAAAGCCTCTATCCCCCTGGAATTTACTGAACCGTATGATTTCTACGAAGAGATTGCAAAAGATTTTCCTGTACCTGTCTTTATAGAGAATGATGCAAACAGCTGCGCATGGGGAGAGTTGGTTTTTCACAGATTCAGATCTCTCCGAAACTTCATCTTCATTCTGGTTGAATTCAGAGAACTTCAAGAGAGAAAGAAGATATTTGAGAAAACTGCCGTTGGTCTGGGCTTTGTTATTGATGGAAAAGTGTATCACGGATTAAACAGTTCGGCAGGTGAATTTCACAGTGTTTTTATCAGCAGCGGACAGAAAGGACAGTTTGATATTGATTATGAAGCCTCCTTCACTATTGAGGAAAACCCAGATGTTCTGAAAAAATTCATAACCGAACTTTCAAAACATGCAGCACTGTTTGTGAACAGTCTCAACCTCAGTCAGGTATTTATCGGTGGCCATATTGAAAAGTACCAGGACATTGTCAGACCTATACTTTTAAAAGAGATAAACCAAAACTGGATGTATGAGAAGCCGGTAGATTGTGAAATTCGATTCTCATCGCTGGGAGAACGTGCTGTGGCTTATGGTGCAGCTGGATTTGTGCTCGATCGGCTCTTTATCGATCTTGAGTTTCTGGATGATAATGATATGGAAAGGGTTGGAGGATTATTTCTTCTGCCCGATTTAAAGAAACGAGTCTATCTGTAGTCCGCCTGAAATCTGCATGCAGAGTTTCAAATTGAGCTTATTGGCCTGCGTTGACGGGATTATATAAGAAAAAGGGATTCAGTAGTCAAACTTTGACCACTGAGGTTTAATTGGCAGAGTCGTGGATATAACAGCCCGCGAATCTAAAAAAAAATTCTGAACACTTGTAGGAGGTGTGTATGAAGAAGTTACTAGTATTGGCGCTGGTATTATTACTGGCAGTCGGATCTCTCTTTGCTGCAGCAGAAAAAGAGGCAGCAGATGGTGTCGTTGAACTCGATATGTATCACTATCATAACCTTGCAGATGATACTGCAACAGGACAATGGAATGAAATAATGGCCGCTTTCGAGGTATCATACCCCAATATTACCCTTAATATTGAATACCAGAATAATGAACCGTTCCACAACAAACTGCAGGCTATGGCTGTGGCCAAACAGCTCCCGGATGTTGTATACCTCTGGCCGAAAAAGAGAACCGGTTATGTTACGGGTGCAGGACTCATCAAAGACCTTGTTCCTTTTCTCGGAGATAAAGTTAATGAATTCTCACCTGCAGCAATGACTCCTCAAGGTCCAAATGGTGAAATCTATGAAGTTCCCCAGCAGGTAACCGCTACTCATGTAGTATTTACCAATAATAAAATTCTTGATGAACTCGGATTAACCTATCCGAAAACTCTTGATGAAATGCTTGCTCAGGGACCAAAACTGGCAGCCGCAGGATATATTCCAATTGCCATGGATAATGGTGACGGATGGCAGATGCAGTCATGTTTCCTTTCAGCTCTGACCGAAAGAGCAGGCGGTATGGATTGGTATAATGATGTACTCGTGGGAAAAGCTTCTTTCAGCGATACTGAATTTGTAAATGCATTGAATGTAATTAAAGTTCTTTCAGACAATGATATGTTTTCACCTGGTATTAATCAGGCTCCTTATGGCAATGCACTTTCCGATTTCGAAAATGGAAAAGCTGCGTACCTGATCGACGGCGGATGGAGAGTTCAGTCTCTCGTTGAAGAACTGCCTGAAGCACTGGTTCCCTATGTTACACTGGAAGCATTCCCGGATATCCCCAATCAGGTAGGACAGTCTCAGTCAACCGCTGTTGTAGCCGGAACAGGTTTTGGTATGAATGCAAACCTCGAAGGCACAAAAGCTGATGCTGCATGGGACTGGATTTGGTTCTATTCAGGTGAAGAGGGTGCCAACATCAGAGTTGGTCATGGTATGATTCCTTCCTATATCAATGCCGATATGGGCAGTCAGCACCCATTACTTGCTAAACTGGTTGACTTCCTCAATACAAAACCTGCCGGTTATGTAATTGATGCAGTAGTGGACGGCGAAGGCATGGGCGTTCTGCATCCTGGAATACAGGAAATGATGTTCGGCAACAAAACTCCTCAGGCAGTTGCTGATGAATTCGAAGCATGGGTTGCAGCAAACGACTCCACAAGAAATCCATAATCCAACATAATACATAAAAACATATGATTCAGGGCTGCCTGTAAAGATCAGGCAGCCCGACTTTTCTACAATTGCCGACAAAGAAAAAATTTCATCTTGCGGTCGTTTAGTGGTACAATCAACTAAACAACAGCAAGCTGCAACTTTACGTAATCAATATACATCCTGGAAAAAAGGAGTTCTCCACATGGATTTTAGAGAAAAACGCAGGAGTTACTGGTATCTGGTTGGACCGGCAGTTTTAATATATTCATTAGTCATAATCTTTCCGGTAGTAGTCAGCTTTGTTTTGGGATTTACCAAATGGAGCGGTTTTGGATCTCCTGTATTTGTAGGAATCAAAAATTATATAACCATGATGAAAGACCCGGTCTTTCTTTATGACCTCAGAAACAACTTACTAATAGTCGGAACCTCCGTTTTCGGTCAGATTCCGCTTGGTTTTGTTCTTGCCTATATCCTCTACCGGAAAATGGTGAAATTCGGTAATTTTTTCGAATCGATGATTTTTCTCCCTATCACCATCTCCGCCGTTGTTGTCGCTATAATGTGGAACAGAATCTTTTTCGGCAACTCCGGCATGTTTACCTCCCTTATGAGAATGATAACCGGGGATCAGCGTTGGATAATGGCAATTTCAGAGTCAAAATCCGGAGCAATTTTTCCTGTGTTATTTGTAATTCTCTGGATGTATACAGGACTCTACATGATCATCTATCTGGCAAATCTTCAGAAAATTTCCCCAAGTGTTCTGGAAGCAGCAATTATTGACGGTGCTTCTGAAGGTCAAATACTCGGACGTATAATTTTGCCTTCGATGATTAATGTTCTTTTCACCACAGCTATATTTGCAATTTCAGGAAGTCTGAAAAGCTTCGACCTGATTTTTGCCATGACCAACGGTGGTCCCGCCCACTATACCGAGGTTGTAGCTATCTACATGTATATAAATACATTTAAATATTACAAGTACGGATTCGGCAGTGCCGTTTCAATCATGATAATCATTCTCAGTGTGGGTCTTATTACCATTCTGAACAAATTCGTCCGCCGTATAGAGCGGAAATACGAGTAAGGGAGGTACGGTATGGAAGTTAAAACTAATAACATGAACAGCTGGAAACTATTTTCCTATATTCTTATGGCTATATTCACGCTGATTACAATTGGCCCCTTGCTTTGGACCTTTTTCAGCTCTTTGAAACCGCATGCCTTGATTGTCCAGTCTCCGTTCAAACTTTTTATGGAATGGTCTCCTGCCAACTACATATCAGCCTGGAAGCTTGGAGAGATGGGTATTCTGTTTCTGAACAGTATATTCTACTCAACCATTGCAACTGTCGGCACTGTCTATCTTGCCCTTGCTGCAGGATATGCTTTTGCAAAATTCGGGTTCAGGATATCAAAAGTTTTTTATGCTTTCTTTGCTGCTGGTCTGCTGATCACCGTACACTCAGTTCTGGTTCCCCTGTTTGTCATGGAAAACTGGCTGGGTATTGATAACACCCGAATAGGTGTACTGATTCCTTATATTGGATTCGGTCTCCCTTTTCAGGTCTATCTTGCCACATCATTTATCAAGAGTCTGCCGACCTCTCTGGAAGAGGCTGCACGGATTGACGGAGCAACCTATATGCAGGTTTTTTGGAAAATAGTAATACCTATGGCAGTTCCGGTAACGGTTACCATGCTAATCTATGCATTTCTGGGAAACTGGAATGAGTTTGTATTGATAATGGTTCTCACAAGTGATTCCGCAATCAGATCTCTTCCTGCAGGTATCAATGCTTTCGCAGGCGGTATGGCTAGGAATTACGGTTTTCAGTTTGCAGCTCTCTGTATAGGCACAATCCCGATGATTCTCTTTTATGCTGCTTTCAGAAAACAGATTGCCAAAGGATTTGCGGCCGGGTCTCTTAAAGAGTAGTAATTAGAGCCGAGTTCTAAATGCTTTGCATTTTTGGAAATCGGCTTCTGTACATATGAGTAAACTAAGGCAGATTACGGAGATACGTATGTTTCCAAGACCTAGATCCAGAATTACAAAGGCGGGGACATATCGTCTCAACCCATCGCTAATACACAGTCTGCAAAGCTGTACAACTGATACTGATCAGCTCCCCGGGGTTATATTTAATCATGATGCCCGTCAGGCGCGCGAAGCATTCTCCCTTTTGATAGGGCAGGAAAATATTACATTGACCTATGCAGATTCCGGCGGCCGCTATTACGGCTTGCTGCTGTTAACACAATATATTGAAGAGACTGCAAGTAACGGAAGCATCCCATGCGTAGATATTTTTGACCAGCCCGCTTTCAAGGAACGCGGAGTAATGCTGGATATCAGCCGTAACAGAATTCCAACCATGAAAACTTTTACGCGGTATATATCACTGTTTGCCAATCTGCGGTTTAATCAGCTGCAGCTCTATACAGAGCACACCTTTGCTTACACTAAGCATACACAAGTATGGAAGGGTTATTCACCGATGACCCCGGCTGAAATACAGGAGATCGATGCCCTCTGCCGGCTGCATGCAATTGAGCTGATCCCAAACCAGAACTCCTTTGGTCATTTGGAACCATTCTTAAAATTCCCGGAATATCATTATCTTGCTGAAGCTCCCGATGGGTATAATGACCCCTGGGGCGGACATCCTCAGATTGGTTCGTCCCTCTATCCCGGGTCTCCTCAAACTCTGGAGTTCCTGGAAGATCTGTATGACGAGCTATTACCTAACTTCACCAGCAGAACGTTAAATGTGGGTTGCGATGAGACTTTTGATGTATGCCAGGGGAAAAGCAAGGAGCGCTGCGCCCGGCTTGGAATGGGAAAAGTGTATCTTGATTTTGTTACATCTTTGAACACAATCGCTGAGAAACGCGGTTTCAGAACCCAATTCTGGGGTGATATGATTGAGACTCATCCCGAACTGATTCCGGAGATTCCGAAATCAATGCAGGCTGTATGCTGGTGGTATGAAGGTGATGGATCAATGAAAAAACGCGCTGCTCCCTATGCAGCTTCTGGAATAGATTTTCAGATCTGGTCCGGAACCTCGGCATGGATGACTCTTACCGGCCGCTGGAAAAATACTGTTGACAACATCAGCGAGAGTATCGAAGCTGGAAAAAAGCATGGTGCTTCGGGTCTGGCTATCTCCGATTGGGGAGACCACGGACATTGGAATCCACCTGTTCTCAGTTTGCTTCCTCTTTCTGCCGGAGGGCTCGCGTTTTGGAAGGGAGAACTCCCGGCTGAAGAAGAGCTGACAGAAGCTGTGAGTAATAGAAACCTTCTGAATATGCCAGGGGATTTTTCTAAATTACTGATGAAGATGGGAAATCTCTATACAAGACTTCCTTTTAAACTCCATAACACAACCCCTTGGTCGGTAATCCTTGTCCAGCACTATGTACCGGCATACCGCAACGATTTGCTGGCTAATAGAGATAGTCTGAACCAGTTTGACTGGAACGCTCTTATTGAAGAGCTGGAGACTATCCGGGAGGGTTTTTCAGCTTCTGCTGTTGGGGACCTGCTTTTACGGGAGGAGGCTGTCTGGTGTTGCAATATCTCATTGCTGGGAATGAAAATGTGCCGATCATACGTTGTTTCGGGTGCTGCAGACTGGCTGCCTGCGGAGCTGAATCCTGATGCTGCTGCCGGGTTTGCTGCTGAACTTCGGGTAATTGCCGATCAATTCAAGGATTTGTGGCTAAGGCGTTCGCGCCCAGGCGGTCTTCAGTTCTCATACGGCAGAATGATCGAGTTGGCTGAAATTCTGGAAAATGCAGGCAAGTGATCTGAAACTTCAGAAAGTGCTCCTGCTTCCAGAGGCTACCCCAAATTCTCAGTACAGTGCCTGCCCAGAATTCCGGCCTGTTCAAGCAATTCAGCATTTCTGACAGCATCTTCAGCAGCTAATCTGACAGGAAGTCCCAGTTTTGCATAGAGATTTACCAGCTGTTCTTCGGTGAACAGAATCTGCCCTCCGACAGCAAGCCGGGTTCCAATAATGGATTCAAAAGAGTTATGATCACCCAATGTCTCCTGTATGAATCCAAAAAGATCAATCAGTGGTTCAGCATCTTCACTGGAGGAGGATCCCAGAGCTGCAAGAAGAACAAACTTCTTGTTCCATGGCTGATGAGGAGTATGAATTAATCCAGTTTCAGTTATCTGTACATGGATAAATGAACGAAATCGATCCAGAATACGCTTACAGGAAGCGGTTGTGTGATGGAAGTAGATCGGAGTAGCAAATACCAGCACATCGGCATCAAGTATTTTACGGCTGAGTTCCTGCCAACCGTCTTTACGAATTATACAGTGCTTCAGCAGATTACAACTGAGACACCCGCGGCACGAGATTATATCCGCTTTTTCCGTAGCTATTGTCTCTGCTTCCGCACCTGCTTCGACTGCACCTGCTAAAAAAGATTCCAGCAGGGCTGCTGAGTTACCGTTCTGTCTGGGGCTGGCAGTAAATGCCAATATTTTTGCAGCCATACCAAAGCATAACCTGAACCGGCAGGGTTTGTCACTGCCTGAAAACTCTGCAGACAGTCTCTGACGATTATTACGACCTGACTGCCCAGAGCAGGCCGCGTTTCATAAGCTCCCTGGGTTCATAAGCATCAAAGATATCGGCATGGTGACCAAGAGAATTGTAGTATACTTTTCCTTTCCCCCACATCTTTGTCCAGATTACAGGCATGACAACATCTCCATTAACGGCATGCGGTCCGGGAGCAACAGGAAAACTGGTGGTTGCCAGCACTCTATTAGCCGGATCCACATGCAGATAGTACTGTTCTGAGACAATATCAAAGTCCTTTATTCCAGCTACAAGCGGATGATCTCCTCCTGTGACAGTAACACGATAAGGGGTTCCATCGTTCCCGGGGTGAGCCACCCAGTTGCCACCGGTCATGAACTGCCATTCAACACTGTTTCGAAAGGCATCACACATACCACCATGGCATCCGGCAAGCCCGGTTCCGTTTGCAACAGCTTCTGTGAGTGTTTTACCCCTCTCCCCTTCGAGAACACCCATAGTCCAGACGGGGACAATCAAATCATATCCAGCGACCGTTTCTCCATCATCAAGACACTCCAGTGAATTGGTGATATCAACCTTGATTCCTGCCTCAATGAGTATCTTCCGAAATACTTCTGCCACCTCTTCCGGTTCATGGCCATCCCATCCACCCCAAAAAATCAATGCTTTTTTCATCTATTCTCTCCATATCTTATTATAATGCTATTTCCAGGCTGCTCCTGCAGCCAAGCCTTTCTCCATAGCTGCGGGTTTCGCCTTCAACCCGTCAGATAAAGAAATATACGTACCGGATATAGCAGCTGCCTCAAAACCAAGCATAGCCTGCAATACATTCCCAGCCAAATCGCCGGATGCCCGATGCGGTCTCTCCTGCCCTATGGCAAGAGCCATATCCACGACTCCAAGGCCGCGGGAATTATTGGCATAGGAGAAATCGGTAATCTGTATACGCTCCCATGCTGCTGCCCCTTCCCTGAATAATGTAAGATCATTTGCATTACTGCCGAACGTATTCGGATCAGGTATGGAAAGAGAACCTTCTGTACCATGCACCTCTATTCTTGGTTCTTCAGACTTCCAGATATCAAAACTTGTCACAATCGTCCCTACAGCACCATTCGCAAATTCCATAACACCGGTAACATGAGTCATAACCTCGACTTCGACACTATCCCCGGCACGTGCTGAACTAGTCATTTTCCGGGTATTGAAAGCTTTGTTTGCCATGCCGGCAACTCTGGTTATCGGGCCGGCAAGATTTACCATAGCAGTGAGATAATAGGGACCCATATCCATCATGGGACCGCCGCCGGTTTGATAGTAGAATTCAGGATGAGGATGCCAGGATTCATGGCCATGACATGCCATACAGGCATTGACTGAGACAACATTCCCGATTCTCCCTTCATCAATCAAACTCCTGGCGGTCTGAATCCCGGCTCCCAGAAATGTATCAGGGGCACACCCAACTCGCACACCTTTCAATCTGGCCTCTTTCAGCACAGCCGCAGCTTCTTTTAAAGATACTGCAAGAGGTTTTTCTGAAAACAGATGTTTTCCGGCACGAATAGCAGCAAGGTCAATTGCTGCATGTACCGGAGGTGTGGTCAGATTCAGAATAATATCGATTTCCGGATCAGCCAGAAGAACTTCCAGGGAATCAGCAGCCTCAATCCCATACGCTTCAGCTTTCTCAGCCCGACGGACCGGGTCCAGATCGGTACAGGACTTCACTTCAACAAGATCCTTGAATATTCCTGTAAGATTTTTCAGATAGATATCACTGATCACCCCGCACCCAACAATTCCTATTACTTTCTTTTCCATAACTCCTCCCATTGTCAACCGTACAGTACCAATCGGCCATTCAAAAGCATATATGCATTATTCTTACAAACATATAGTTCAAGTATCTATTATTCAGCAGCTTGATTCATAAGTAAATGGATGATACACATATATTCATGGATAATATGTACATTAATAAATTTCTTAGGAAAGAATCATTCTCATCCCATACCGGAGCTTTCAAACGCCAATTCTCTGTACTTCCTGCATTAGATGCAATAGGGTACATACCGAAAAAAAGCCACTGGATCGATTGTGAATTCTCCACCTGGAACTTTTCCATAATCCTGT
Source organism: Spirochaetia bacterium (assembly GCA_016784705.1). Taxonomy (GTDB): domain Bacteria; phylum Spirochaetota; class Spirochaetia; order JABMQR01; family JABMQR01; genus JABMQR01. The sequence goes on from JADHUD010000029.1 coordinate 9,606, forward strand.
CAGGAAATGGTATCTACTTTGCTGATGGGAAAGAGTATAAAGTTGTTTCTCCCTGTGTTCTGACACAGCGGCCGGGGATTCATGTAAAATACGGTCCGGATTCTTCATGGGAAGAGCTCTTTTTCATTTATGATAAAGATGCCGCGGAAACCCTGCAGCGCGGAAATGTCTTTCCCAAGAGTGAAGCTTCACCAATCTGGTATTTTACCAGTATCGCCAGAACGATATCCGCTATTCGGCTTCTTGTGAAATCTCTCGAGCTGCTTCAGTACCAGAAATATGCCGGTGATGTTGATCTGCTCGCATACGAGACAATCATCACTACTTTTAATCATCCATTCAAAGACCGCAATTCTCTACATGCAGGCAGTGATCTTACAAAGATTTGTGCTGTAGAGACCCTACTGCAAACAAACCCGGCTGGCAAATATGACTTTGCATTGATTGCAAAAGAGAATGGAATGCATTATGCAAAATTCCGCAGACTCTGGAATACGCTGGTCGAAGAGCCGCCCAACCGATATCTGCAAAAACTTCGGCTGATGCACGCTGCAAAAATTCTGGCTGAAACAACTCTGCAGATACAGGAAGTTGCTGATGTCGCCGGTTTCATCGATGCACTCTATTTTTCAAGGCTCTTCAAAAGAGAATTTGGTATCTCACCAAAGTTTTACCGGGAAAAGTATGCTGATTCGCTTCTTAATAAGCTTCCCGAGTAAGATAAGAACCTGATTAAGAATAGATTGAAGCACTTTTTTCACAATTTTTTCAGAGAGTAAACTTGCTTTATCTTTCACAGTGCTGGATACTATTCTAATGAAGAATTATTTACGTTATATAACAAACCTTATACTGCTCTTTACTTTGTCTGTGATTTCAGCAACAGCACCAATCAATAAAATTGCTCCTGCTTTTCCCGAACTCTTTCTTCCGGGTATTGTATCTACTTCTGTGTATCAGGAATTCAGCTGCACCATAAGTTCGGATATGAAGGAGTTCTACTTCAGCAGAACCGGGCAATTCTCCAATACAACTATTTTGGTCTCATATTACAAAGACGGGTATTGGTCAGATCCAAAACCAGCACATTTTACTAATCCTGAATATCGGGATCTGGAACCCCATTTGACAGCAGATGGTACGACCCTGTTTTTTGACAGTACCCGTCCAAAACCCGGCTCAAGCAGCCCAAACAATTGGGGCATGTGGGTTGTTAAGCGGCCTGATCGGGAAGCTCCCTGGGGAAATCCGGAGTATTTCGGCCAGGGAATGTTTCTGACCACAGCAAAAAGCGGGAATTTGTACTATACCGACATCTCCACTTATCGGCAAAGCAAGGGAATTTCGGTTCGAATCCCCTTAAACGATGGGTATTCAGCTCCAACCCCACTTCCTCAAGAGGTGAACAGGAATTTTGCTGCTCATCCTGTCATAGCACCTGATGAAAGTTTTATCATCTTTGACGCTTTCTACCCCGATGGGCAGGGAAAAGGAAATTTTCCCGATTATTATATCGGCTTTCGTGAGGAAAGAGGAAGCTGGTCGGAGGCAGTGAATTTAGGCGATGTGATAAATGGGCCGCTGCATAATAATTGTGCATCCATTTCACCGGATGGTAGAATTCTCTTTTATTCTTATGAGGGTGATATTTTCTGGTTGAGTGCTGAATTTCTGCAGAACCTTCGGTGATAATTTTAAAGAATCCTTCCACAACCCTTTATATTACATTAGAAAATTACTATACTATTTACTCATCTGGAATTTGCTGATTTAATGCTGATTTAAAAAATTATTTAGGGAGTAAATTTCAAAATGATTATTTTTTGAAATTGGCTCAAGGATATATTCTATGGGGAAAAAAGTAATATTTTGTCTGGTTATCCTCTTCCTTACACTTCCATCGTCAATTTTTGCTCAGGATGAAATTTCTGTTGTCTCAGAAGTGGAAAAAAGACCATTTATTGATTTATCACCGATCGAGGATTATTTTATGGGACCAGATGGGTATCAGCTGCTTTCGAAAACTCATGATATTCTTGGATACAGTGCAGTATTATTAGGAATGACAGCAGGAATTTTGTCGCCTGATCTTCTTGATGACGATGTGCATAAAGCACTTGGATATACAGCCTCTGCAGCGGCTGCACTGAATATTGGTATCGGATTTTTAAATTACGGATATCGTTTTACTACTGGTGAGGGGTTGTTTACAACAGACAACATGCATATTGTTCTGGGAATTACAGGCGGAGTATTAATGGCAGCTGCTTCATTTCTAGGCGACTCTGCTGCTCATCCATTCATGGCCGGACTGGGCACTGCTATGATGGGCACGGGAATAATCCTGCAGCTCTACTGAAAAGAAGCCCTGAATTTAAAAAAGGAGATTTCATGAAGAAAATTATTATGCTGGTTTTAGTGCTGAGTTTATCGTTTATTCTCTTCGCAGAAAATGTAACCATCGTCTATCTTGATCGAACCGAGACAAATCTTGAAGGTGGAAGCTATATCAAAAAACAAGCAAAGAACTACAAACTGAATTATAAATTTATCTATGCCTACGGCTTCAACGCCCTTAAAGGTAATGAGAAAGTAACCGTAATCCTTAATTCCGGCCGCAGTTCGGGTATTGATCCCAGAATTGAGGAATTCGTTGCATCTTCGCAGAAAAAAGAAACCCTTATTCTAGTAAATCTTTATTCTATTGGAAAAAATATCCTCATGGAGGTTACCCCAGTCGAGGAGTCACTGTATGGGGTTGATGAGATCTCAGCTGCCTCCAGGTGGGATGAGAGCAAAGCAAAATCAAATCTTTTCCCTATGATGCACAAACAATGGACAGCCGAACTCTTTGATTTGATACAAGAGAAACTGGCTCAACAGCAATAATAATGATAATCCTGGTAGCTCTTCTCTATGTGATTATTCCTGTAACTCAGTTCCTGCTTTTCATGATAGAACTGCCCTTCTTTCGAACTTTGGATACCATAAACTACTTCTTCTCCATACTGAGCTACTATTGGATTCTGAATCATATTATCATTACCGTGAAAATCCCTTTTCTGCAGAAGTATTTCCCCTATGATAAAATGGTTAAATTTCATGTTATTACCGGAACATCAATTATCCTAGCTATGGGGTATCATGTTATATATAAACTATTTGCAGGTAAATTTATTGATTTACTTTCCTGGGGACTGTTAATACTTTTCCTGGGTCTGTTTATTCTTGCTGTTTTGTGGATTGAAGCTCCTGTATTCCGGACTTTTCGCAGAAAAATTCTAAAAATTTTTAAGCAAAACCGTATTGCTCCTTATGATATTCTTAAAGCTGTTCACGGCTATCTATTCGCTGCTATGGGAGTACTTGCTTTTATTCATATTCTTCGCGCAGAGATGCTGGAAAGCAGTTACCTCTTCGCAGCTTATTATCCCTTTATTCATCTTATCCTGACCGCAGTATTGCTTTTGTATTCCCGAATTCGAAAATTATGGCTTCCAAAGCTCAATCTAATACAGAATGATCTTGTTCAGGATACTACTATACTCACCTTTGCAGTTCCGGAAACTGCCCGAATATCCTATTCTGCCGGACAGTTTGGTTATATAAGCTGGCAATCTCCCGGATTACCAAAACAGGAACACCCTTTCTCCTTTCTCTCATCTCCATCAGATAATAACATTTCACTGGGAATTAAAAATCTTGGTGATTATACAAATTCAATACGTTCAATAAAACCGGGAAGTGTCGCCCGGATAAATGGCGGGTTCGGTAACTTTATTCCAAATTACGAAAAAGGAAAGGTTTGTCTGATAGGCTCCGGTATAGGAATTGTGCCAATCGTCAGCCTTATTCGGGATATGCTGATTAATCCTCCAGCTCATAAAGTTGAAGCATTTTTAGCAGTTAACACCAGGGATGAGCTGCTTGCTGAAGCAGAGCTGCTGATTGCAGCTGAAGCGGTGCCACATTTAACTATGCATATATATGTCTTTCAGGAAGATGGGGTACTCTACTCTGCTGAACTCCTGAAAATGGCTCTTTCGGAACCGCTAAGTTATTCGTATTATATCTGTTCATCCGCAAATGTAAGAAAAATAGTTGTTGGTGCTTTGTCTGATTTATCTGTTACAAAAAAACAGATATATTTTGAAGCTTTCTCATACTAATACCTATCTACCAGTTCACAAAATAGACTTTGACAAGATCAGACTTACCGTTTTATCCTGTTGCAGCCTGTTGCATCCTGTTGTATCCTGAAACGCTTATATCCGGGAGAATTTTTGATGAACGAACGGCAACTAATGTTTCTGAATGCTCTCGCCTCCAGCCGGGAAGGGAAAAGTATTAAAAAAGCAGACTGGGATTTTGATTATATTGTCATAAAAACCATGGAGAAAGTTCAGAAATATGAACTTTCCTGGTCCCCTGAGACCATTATTCCTACAGATGATGCAATGATTGACAGATTGTATCAGGCAGGAAAGGAGCTGCTGCTGGAAACTGGGATCTATCTTTTGTCTGAGAATAGGCAAATCCTCTTTACTGAATCTGAAATTGATCGTGCGCTGGAATTACAGAAACCTATCCTGAAAATGGGAACCGGAAAAGATGCCTGTACTATTCAGCCGCGGCAGATAGAAGATAAAACTGCTCCAAAAGTATGGGGTGGAAATCCGGGAGCACCTACACCTGAAAATTTATTTCTCCCTATTGTAAAAAGCTGGATGAAAGAACCCCTGGTGGATCTTGTAACCTGCGGTTCCTTAATTGATGTTGCGGGATATCCTGTCAGAACCCGGGGTGTTACTGAGTTATTGGCTGTCCGCAGGGAACTTGAGCTGCTTCACCAAGGGC
>JADHUD010000030.1 GCA_016784705.1 Spirochaetia bacterium
TATATATTACATTAACTCTTATTAAATTCTTTATTTCATCAAAGTTCATACTCTTTTTCATTCGAGCTGCTACTCTGTTACTTCCACCAAAAGTCTTTCCTAGTATTGCGGCAATCCCTTTTCGATCCTCAATTATAGGTATCATCCAACGCCTCTCAGTTGGAATTTTCCAATCCTTAAACATTTTATTTACCTGTTTACGTCCTTCAATCAGCTCAATCTCATCACTGGGTAATAAAGAGTGTACCGTAACAGGTTGAACAATCAAATCATTATCCAACAAAATATCGTTCGTTTCAGCATCTTCCCAACTTTTTATTACTAGGGTGCAACCTGCAAACAATTCAAAATTATCACCGGTTACGACTTTAAGATACCTATTTTTTTTTGTATGGACAACATTATCAAACCAAAAAAGTTGATTTCTATTAGTATATATGCTGGTTCCTTCAAATTCAAGAATCCTTTTACTGCCTGAAAGCTGGTCGTGTCTATTTTTACTAGTATTCCTGAGAAAATCTTGATCTGCAAATATTAAGGGCTTAACTGTAGTGTATGGTATTGAGAGACTTTTGTTTGGATATAATAACTCCCAGGCCGTATAAATAAGTTGTGTTCTCTGATAATTATCAAGAGTTAGATAATCTTCTATTTTACACGATACTTTGTCAGATTCTTTTAGTAAAAAATTTTTAAAGAAATTCGTTTGAGTCTCTTTTTTGAGATGATCAATGAGCATTTCCATTTTTTCCTGACCGTGTATAAGAGAGCTGTACAAACCAGGGAAAATATTTAAAATATCAGGCAGTATATTTCTGATTCTGTTTCGAAGAAAACGTGTCTCTAAATTTGTTGAATCTAATGAAGCAGCTATTCTGTAGTGCTTAAGATAGTTTAGAAGTTCCTCTTTCCTGGTTCCTAAAAGCGGTCTAAGGATAGACCTGTTTGATTCACTTATCCCAAGCAGTCCTTCCGGGCCGGCACCTTGAAAAAAACGCATGAGCATTGTTTCAATCTGGTCATCGAGTGTATGAGCAGTAACCAATACAGAATAGGAACAGTTATCCATAAGGGTGAAAATATTGGTATAACGGGCTTCTCTGGCAGCATCCTCTATGCCCCTGCCCCTTTGTTTTTCTAGGCTCTCAATTGCGCCTTTGGGACATTCGAGAATATGTAAATCAATTTGTAAATTAGCTGTAAATTGTTTAATTTGATGTATTTCTTTTTCTATTTCTAAATCACTACGTAAATTGTGGTTCACATAAACAGCTGTTATGTGTAAATCAAGATTTTTCTTCTCAGTTAAAGAATGCAGTATGTGCAGAAGTGCCGTTGAATCAGATCCACCGGAAAACGCTACAAGGATTGATGTATTGTTCAGTAATCCATATTTTTCGAGAAATTCAGAAACTCTAATTTCTAAGATTCTTTCGATTGAATTCATTCATAATTTTGTGAATTGGTTCTCCATTGAGAAGCTTGATGATTACAGTAGAAGCCAATTCAATTCCTTCATATATTTTGCGGGTATCATCTGGAACACCCAAAACGTAATCAATAACTGATTCGCCTGAATCAGGTCTTCCTATTCCGATATAGATTCTTATAAAATGTTTTGATTCAGCTGCCTGAATTAATGATTTCAGACCATTATGTCCTGCATCTGATCCCCCTTTCCGAATCCTTATCACACCTGGAGGTAAATCCAAATTATCACAAACAACAAGCAGATTTGACAGATCCATATGAGTATTTCTAAATAGGTTTTGTATGATAAGACCTGACTTGTTCATATAAGTAAGGGGTTTCACAAGAAAGTATTTTGTTCCGTGTGTAACCCCTTTAAAAAAGTTATATGGTTGAAATAATTTTTTCTTAGCAGATAGATCCAGAATTGTGGCTACACGATCAATAACCATGAAACCAACATTGTGCCGGGTACTCTTAAATCGTTTCCCCGGATTGCCTAAACCTATAATTAGATACAGGACTTATTCTCCTTTTAATTCAGCAGCTCCGATCACTTCAACTTCGGTTGATTCTTCTTCACTCTCTTCTTCTGCTTTCTCTTCTTTAAGTGAGGTTATCGCAACAATTGTTCTATGTGGATCTGTTAAAATTTTTACATTTTCAGGAATAGATATATTTTCTATATGGAGGCTTTCATTTAAACCAAGTTCTGATATATCGCAAATAATATTATCGGGAATATTTTCCGGAAGACATTCAATCTCAACTTCATGCAGTACCTGTTCAAGTACACCGCCCAATCGAATTCCTACAGCAGATTCTGCATGTAAAAGAATAATTGAGACAGATGTATGCAGTTTTTCTCCCTTCGTGATCTCAAAAAAATCAATATGTTTCAACTCATATTTTAGCGGGTTTTCCTGAAAATCTTTTATTAAAACAGTAAAAGATTTCTTTCCTATTTTAATAGTGAGCAAGCCGCTCTCAGAAATATTTTTGATTTTTGTTTTAAATTCCTTCGCATCAATACTTATATGAACCGGGGTTTCTTTTCCATAAATAACAGCAGGAATCTGGCCTTCTCTTCTTAACCGCCGTGAAGCACCAGTTCCGCTCTCGGTTCGTTTTATAGCGGATAATACTTTATCATCCATTGTAATCTCCTTATTTTGCTGGGTTTACTGGGGCGGTAGGATTCGAACCTACGCATGTCGGCACCAAAAACCGATGTCTTAACCACTTGACTACACCCCAATTCTAAATATCAGCTTAACTACATAACTTTAATGAGTAAGATAATAACCTATCGAAGATTATAGGTTTTTTGGGAATATGTCTAGGGATTCAGTGTGTTAATTTACAATTTCAGCAGTGGTTTCTTCAGGGGTTTTATCATACTCCATCAGAATCATTTCCTGAAGCTTTCCCCTGAATTCCGAGCTTATAGGATGCGCTACATCTTTATACTCACCATTTTTTGTTTTCCTGCTGGGCATAGCAATAAATGCTCCGTTTTTGCCCTCAATAACCTTAACATTATGTACGACAAATGCATTATCGAAAGTTACAGTTACATATGCTTTAAGCTTACCTTCTGTTGTGACCCTTCGAACCCTGATGTCAGTGATTTCCATAGCGCCCCCCATGCTACAATTCGTTTACTAACATATGCAGATTTTATAAGCTTTTCCAGCTTTCAGGTAAGTTCGTAAAAAGCATCCTAAAAAAGCCTTTATCATAGCTAATAAACACTCATGTTAATCAATTGTAACCTTCAATGTTGGTATTCGCAAGTGTTTTTTACCTTATGGTATTTTATGGTATTTTATCGCTTATTATGCTTTTTATTGTTTTTACTTATCATGAAGTGATATGATGTATTCATCTCATAATTATATGTCTTTTAATAAGGGCAAATTATTATCTGATTAGAAGAAGATAAATTAAATCTTAATGAATTTGCTGCCTTTTTTGCAGCAGAGCTGTTTTCAAATATCCCAAAAAAAGCAGATCCGCTTCCAGTCAACAATGTAAATAAAGCTCCAAATAGAAGCATTTGCTCTTTTATCGATTTATATATCGGATAATCATCTAAAAGAACTTTTTCAAAATCATTAACGAATGCCCATGAATCAGGTGATAACAGTATCTGTTTACATAGAATTCTGGACAAAACTGCTGCCTCTTCTGTAATAACGTTGTCATCTTCAAGAAAACTATACGAGGAATCAAGTTTCTCATAAGCAATGCCTGAAGAGACTGAAAATCCGGGATATACAAGTACCAACCAGTAATCCTTAGGAAAAGTGGAAATAGGTTCAATATATTCACCCCTACCGGTAATTAAGGCTGTTGAGAAATTATCAATAAAAAAGGGAACATCACTTCCCAATTTTTCTGACAGAGATTTCAATTCGTATTTACTGCAGGGTCTCCCCATCAATTCATTTGCTGCAAGAAGCACAGCAGCGGCATCGCTTGAGCCGCCGCCCAGTCCACTTCCGATAGGTATATTCTTTTTGCATGTCACTGTGAAGCAAATAGAAAAATCTACAAACCGGTTGAACATTTCAGCGGCTTTCCAGATAAGATTTTCCTCATCAGGAAAATTGAAATTTCCAATAATTTTGCATGAAAATGAAGATGACCGTTCAGCCGTTATTGTCAAGTCATCATATAGACCGATCTTTCTGAAGATTGATAAAATATTATGATAGTTGTCTTTTCTTCTGTTCAACACCTTGAGAAACAAGTTAATTTTTGCTGGGGCTAGTATTTGCATTTGATTTAGCATGTGGTTAAGATAGCTCAATGTATACTTCTTGTCAATTTTATTTAAAAATAAATATTGACAGAGTGTTTAGTGTTATCATACTTTAAGGTAGTGGTAATAAGTTATAATTTAAGAGGGAGTACCATATGGATACAATAGATTCTGAGGATCCACTCATGGATGAATATTTGGATGATGATTTTGAAGAAACACGACCTGTTTACGATGAAGATTTCATGGAAGAGGATCTTCTTGAAGACGAGTTTGTTGAATCAATATCTGATGAATATGATGAGGATTCCCTAAATGATGAAGGCTTTTATATTGAAGGTATCGATCATGATGAGGATTCATTCAGTTCCACAAATGGTTTTGATCTAGACGATTATGATGATTAATTAAGATTCCAAAAACACACTATTTCAAGAACAGAGACTACTTATGCAGTTTTTGTAGGTATTTTCTTTCCATTATGCCACAACATATCCAAATCATAGAATTCTCTTTTTTCTTCCGACATTAAATGTATAATAATATTCCCGCAATCCAGCAGTTCCCACCCATCATCATCGATTTTTTTATGCTTATGCTGTATCTCTATTTGCTGGTCTGCCAGGAATTTCCGCAGCTCTTTTACCAGCCCGCGAAGGTGGCCGGAGCTCATAGCCGTTGAGATAATAAAGTAATCAGTCCAAGAATTAACCTCAGAGACATTTATAAGAACTGTATCTGTACCTTTATGATCCTCAATGATTTTTGCCGTTTCTACTGCTAATTTTTGTAAATTCTGCCTTTGTTCACTCATTGTATAATTAATTATACTCCCCTATTGTTTGTTGAATATACTCACGTTCATACAAATAGCCGGTAACTGAATTTATGTCAATGACCAGTGTACGCATATAATAGAATTTTGCCGTATCTTCAGTATACATTGAAATAAATTTTTGTATTGTTTTTTCAGGTATAAAACTCCCTGTCGCGGCTGTAAGATACTTAAAAACCTCATCCTGAAGAAATAATTCAGCATTTTTCAGGACCGTATTCCATCTTTCCATATCTTTTCGTCCCAATAAAGAACTATTCTGAATTTGTTTCTGATCGGGTGCGGGTGCGGGTGCTGTAAGAGAATCAATAACTTCATATAAATCCATACCACTTTTTCCTGACAACAAAGAACTATAATCAATTTTCAGTGCAAAATTGATCTCAATCCACTTTGATACTGAATCCAGTGAGGATGCTTCAGAAAATTGTCTGCTAAAGAAAATAGGAATAAAAGATGCAGTTTTTAATCCAGTATTAAAAATCAACAAACCAGCCCTGGTGTATTCAGAGTTTTTTGCAGCAAGTGTATTCTCAGAATTTAACATTGAGAGGTCCTGATCTTCCACTAAAAGAATTTTGATGGTTGCAGAGCTTTTAATAATATTACAGGATGAGAAAATACCTAAAAGAATAAAAATAAAGACTGCTGCAAAAGAAATTCTCTTTTTAATCATTTTTCCCCGAAAATACAATATCCAAATAGTTTTTTAAGGATATAGATGATTTCAGAATTGGTCGTCCCTGCTCTTCTAAATGACAAAAATTTAAGGATAATATTTTTTGCACCATCTCTTCTAAGCTGGTTTTTCTTTCAATAGCAAGTTTCTCTTCACTATTTATATGCTCTCGACCCTCTTCAATAAAATCAGATACAAATAATGCATACCCGATTTTCCCCATTTCAGTTGAACCGGCTGTATGCCATCTTATAGCTGAAAAAACATTCTGAGAAAGATCCGGTATTAGTTTTTTCAGCTTTATGGCTGCTGCCGCTCCATGAAGAAGAACAGGATGCAGCAGTTCATCTTTAAGAGGAGTAATTAGTTTACTACTCTTAATTGTTTCAAGAATAGCAGTTTCATTCCACTCTCTCGCGTAATCATGCCAGATTCCAGCAATTAAAGCCTCTGATCTGTTTAGATCAAACCTGGCAGCCAGTTTCTCAATAGATACAACGGTTCTTAAGGAGTGCTGATAGCGTTTGTCAGATACAGAATTTTTTACTATCTCTTTAAGAGTTATATAGTCTATTTTCTTTAATATATTCATAAACTGAAACCGGCAGAAACTCGCTTACATCTTCACCCTTCATTATTTTCATCCGCAGCGTGCTGGATGAAATTTCTTTAACTGCATTTTCTAAATATTTATAGCTGATTCCGTCAGGAAGCCAGTGATCTTCTAATAAAGAAAATTCTCTTTTTGCAATAAGAAAAGTTACTTTCCCCTTAAGGATATCCCAATTATACCAGTTCTCAAGTCCGGCAACTAAATCATCTCCGATAATAAAACCCAGCTTACCTTCTATCGAATAGGTATTATACACATAATTTACTGTATCCAGCGAAAATGATAAACCTCCTCGATTAATTTCACAATCATCAAGAACTAGTTCTGTATTGTCATTGACAGAAGCAATTTCTTGTATAGCCATTTTCAGCATACTGATCCGATGCTCGGCAGAAATTGCCATTTTTTCAATTTTATGTGATGGTTTATTAACGGGTATGAATAGTAACCGTGAATAATCAGTATTACGTATAATAAGCTGTGATAAATAGATATGACCTTTATGAACAGGGTTGAATGTTCCACCTAGTATTGCTGTTTTCTTAACCTGCAATATTCAGCTCCTTGCCTGCAGCCTCCAGCTTCTTGATGAGATTTTCCCCTCTCATGTAACGTCTTCAGAGTTGATGTGACTGACATTTTCAGGTACAAAAGTGGGTTGATCCTTTAAAAGAAATCGAAAAGCTCTTTTCAATTCATTCATTCCATTGCCGGTAAAGACAGAAATAGGATAAATTTCTTCTTCTTTATAAAGATTTTTTAATATCTCTAAATTTTCCATAGATTCCGGTAAATCAGTCTTTGTCGCAATAAATATTCGTTTCTTTTTTAAAAGCTCTGGTGCAAAATTCTCCAATTCTTCTTTTAGAGTCTGGAAAGCAGTGGTAAAACGATCGTCGCTTAAATCAATGAGATATGCTAAAATCTCAGTGCGTGAAATATGTTTCAGAAACTTATGACCCAGGCCTAATCCTTTTGAGGCACCTTCAATAATACCCGGTATATCAGCAAGGATAATATCCCTGTTATCATAAGTAAAAACACCCAAATGTGGAATTTTTGTAGTAAACGGATAATCTGCTACTTTAGAGTTTGCATTTGTAAGAAAGTTTAATAAAGAAGATTTTCCAGCATTAGGAAAACCTACAAAACCAATATCTGCAATAATTCGCAACTCTACATGAACGCGAACTTCCTGTCCTTCTATTCCAGGTTGAGCATATCTAGGTGCTTGTCTTTTTGATGTTCTGAAATGCCAGTTGCCTTTCCCACCTTTCCCGCCGACTAAAAAAACCCATCGGGTTTCATTTGCGAGATCTTTAATAATGTTACCGGTAACTATATCTTTTATGATAGTTCCCGGAGGAACAGGTATTTCGATGTCATTGCCATCCCGGCCGTGTTTGCGTTTACCACTGCCTTGCTGGCCATTTTCGGCTTTGAAATTTCGTTTTGTCTTTAAATGCTGAAGGGTTTTCAGATTATGTTTGACAACAAATATGACATCGCCGCCCTTTCCGCCATCACCACCATCAGGACCCCCCATAGGGACATACTTCTCCCGTCGAAATGAGACACTACCTTGGCCTCCGTTTCCGGAGGCTAGGTCGATATAAGTTTCATCTGAAAAACCAAACATGTTATTTCTTTTTGGCTAACCAGGAAATCATCGCATTTGGTGACTAGCGCTGATTAGCAGTGAATTTTTTTTCAATACAGTTCTTTATAATGTGATAGGAGAAATTATTCCTCCCAATTATTTAAAAAACTTCCTACTGTTCAGAAGTTTTCTGAATTAGTATTGATACGTAATTACGATTCATTCTTGATGAGTAATCTACTTTACCACTTATCTTGGCAAATAATGTAAAATCTTTCCCGCAGCCAACATTTGCTCCAGGATGGATTTTTGTTCCTCGCTGGCGAACAATAATTGAACCAGCCTTTACTATTTCACCACTATATTTTTTAACTCCAAGCCGCTTTGACTCTGAGTCTCTACCGTTTTTAGTGCTTCCACCACCCTTCTTATGTGCCATGTTAAAACTCCTGAATCTTTATGCTTTAATGCTTTGAACAGTTAATACAGAGTATTTTTGTCTGTGTCCTTGCTTTCTCATATAACCTTTACGCCGTTTAAACTTAATAATAGTTACTTTTTTGCCTTTTATCTGTTCATTAACAACAGTTATCACTTTTGCACCCTCTACATAGGGGGTCCCAACTGAGGTCTTATCTCCATCAGAGATCATAAGTACTGAATCAAATTCAAGTATTTCACCGTCTTCAATATCAAACTTGTCAACTGTTAATCGGGCTCCTTCCAGAGCTTTGTATTGCTTACCTTTAATTTCTACCAATGCGTACATGTAAACCACATCCTTATCTTTAATTGTGCAGGGTAACTTATATCATAAGGGCAAAAACAGGTCAATACTAGGAGTCAATATGCATGAATCATTTCAGAAAATAAATAATTATTTCAAACCATCACATACTTTCCAAAAAGGGAATCCCTATTAAAGAGAAAGCATTTCTCAGAACCTGAAGAACCATTTTTGAAAGTACCACCCTGGCATATATCAACTCATCTGAACCAGCCCTGAGAATCTGATGGTCGTGATAATACCGGCTGTACATCCTAGACAGATCGTAGAGATACACTGCAATATTTGTAGGATTAAGCTCCCTGCCCGCCTGCTCTACTGTTTCGGGAAACATCATTATATGTTTAAGCAGAGAGTGTTCAACCTGCAATTTGAGCAGGGAGGGATCAAAAGCAACTGTCATGCTGTTATCTTTTTGTGTAAGTGCAAATTTTCTCAGCATGCTGCTGATTCGCGCTCCCATATACTGCAGATATGGGCCAGTATTTCCATTGAATGCTATAGATTCTGCTGGATTAAAAATCATATCTTTTGCTGGATTCACCTGTAATAGATAATAATTCAATGCAGCTCGTGCAATAGCAGAAGAAGTCTCTGATAAATCTCCAACAGAATCCTCTCTGTTCTTTGAAATTATCTCCTGTTTTGCCATATCTGACAATGTTTCAATAAGATCATCAGCATCAACAACCGTTCCTTCTCGGGATTTCATCTTACCATCCGGTAAATTCACCATCCCGTACGATAGATGATGAAGATTGTCGGCCCAAGATAACCCAAGTTTTTTGAGAACATAGAAAAGCACCTTGAAATGGTACTGCTGCTCAGATCCGACAACATAAATAAGCTTATTAAAGGGCAAATCCTTATGCCGGGATACAGCTGTTCCTAAATCCTGGGTTAAATAGAGAGATGTTCCATCACTTCTTAACAATACTTTTTTATCCAGTCCAATTTCTTCAAGATCAATCCATATAGAATCATCAATTTCTTTATAGAAAACGCCGTCTTTTAAACCCTGTAATACAAGATCCTTACCGAGTGTGTAGGTCTTACTTTCATAATAGAGTTTATCAAAAGAGATTCCCGTTCTTTTATATGTTTCAAAAATTCCGTTGATTGCCCAGGTGTTCATCCTGGACCAAAGATCAATAGTATCCTTATCACCATTTTCCCACTTTACAAGAAGTTCCTGCGCCTCTTTTTCTGCATTCGGACTGGATTTTGCCCAGTTATTGTATTCTACATAATATTTACCGACAAAATGGTCGCTTTTTACATTTTCAGATTCTGGAGTTGTTTCGTTTCCGAATTTCATATATGCAAGCATTGATTTACAGATATGAATGCCTCTGTCATTAATAAGATTCACCTTATACACATCTGCTCCGTTTGCACCGATAATAGCAGCTATGCTCTCTCCAATTGTGTCATTCCGCAAATGCCCTAAATGCAGAGGCTTATTTGTATTTGGGCAGGAAAATTCGATCATAACTTTCTGATCGCACATTGAGGTGTTGTTACCATAGGCTGATTGTACAGTCCCTATCTCTTTCCAAAGATTTTCTGCTAAGCCGACGATATCAGCTCTTATATTGAGATAGGGTCCATCAGCTGTAACATATCCCGGAGGCTTGTTTTCAAGTTTTTCAATAATATTCTTAATATCAGCAGCAATAATATGCGGGGATTTTCTGAGTATTTTTGAAAAAGGGAACAAAGGCACAGCAAAATCTCCCAGCTCCGGTTTTGGCGGTGTTTGTATCATAATCCGGGTTGTTAACAGATCATCGCTTTTAATATTCAGCGATAGTGCATATGCAGCTATTGCCTTACTTATCGCTTTTTCCCAGCTGTTTTTAATGTCTTTCATTATCACTTTCCAATACATATTGATTTTTAATTTGTTGTAAAGAACAATATACTAAAAACCAGGGCGCTTCAATAACAATATTGGAAGCGGAAGCGGTAAGCGGCTATGCTTCGGCTATGCTCAGCTGTCGATATATAGCTGGCTTAGTCGTAAAGATTTTGAATTACATTTCAGGAAACATATCCTTAGTGAATAGAGCCAATTTCAAAATAAAATCATTTTGAAATTTCCTCAATAAAATCAATGAATTCCCCAAACATATTGTCATCAACACTATCCTGAATTATTGTTACCCGGCAAAGGCTGCCTCTAATCAAGTTATCTTCTCTTTCGCCTTCCGGAACTCCTGAAACTTTCAGATGCAAATAATTGTCCGACAAACCAGTCCAGTATTCCTGTTTTCTGTTCTCAAGAAGAACAGAAACATTCTCCCCCACCCAACGTTTCTGATACTTTGAATGTTGCTCAACAGAGAGTTTTCGTAATTTGTCTGCACGCTGATCCCGCAAAGATTCAGCAACTCTTTTTTCTGCTGTATATAATTCAGTACCAGGGCGGGGAGAAAAAGGAAAAACATGTATTTTTGAGAAATCACACTCTTTAAGCAGTGCAAAGGTTTGTGCTGCATCCTGATCACTCTCACCCGGCAGTCCGGTAATAATATCTGCTGCCAAAAAAGGGTCTTTTTTCACACTGCGCAGTTTGGAAACACATTCCTTAATGGATTCTGCTGAATACGATCTATTTACAGAGGTTAAAACAGAATCCGAACCTGATTGAACTGGAATATGGAAATGCGGCTGCACCAAATCATGACTGCAAAGAGAAATCAATTCATCTGTTATCATATCCGGTTCAAGTGAAGATAATCTGATTTTTGTTCTTTTCAGTTTCTCAAGGAGCTCCCGCAAAAGACCTTCCAGCCCCTCGCCTTTTGACCTGTACGCAGTTATATTTACTCCTGTAAGTACTATTTCCCGATAACCCTCTTTTTCAAGAGTTAATGCCCGTAAAACAGCTTCATCACGGTCAATACTTATTGCCTTACCCCGCGCAAGCGTAACCCGGCAATAGGCACAGTTATTATCACAGCCATCTTCAATTTTCAGGAATGCCCTTGCATGATATAAAAAAGTTACAGCTTTATAATTGAATACTTCTGTTTCACTATTTCCCTCAAAATCAATGGTATTAATCCACTCATGAACTGACTCATATAAAGAAAAGCCCATTTTCATCCGATCATGAACATATGAAGGTAGTGTGAGAATCCTTGGTTTCAGAGTTAATGGAATCACAATTATTGTTCCATGCAAACTTCGCAATTCATGTGGTTCCATTTCAGCATAGCAGCCAGTAACCAAAACAATCGGCGAGTGATCCATTGCGGCAAATTTTCTGATCATCCTCCTCGCCTTTTGTTCAGCCTTACTGGTTACTGTACAGGTGTTTACTACAAAAAGTTCAGCAGGTTCAGTGTGATGAACTATGGAAAAACCCTGGGTATAAAAAGCATCTGCCAAAGCTTCACTTTCACACTGGTTCAATTTGCAGCCAAGAGTATAAACAGCTGTCATCATTGATCAGCTTCCCCTCTCCCTGAATCAGTTAAATTACACATAATGTTTTCAATCGATTCCATGAGCTGTGCTCGCATGTCATGGTTAAAAGGGTTATAGCGTTGAAGATCATAAAAAAGCTGCATTGGATCGTTACAGGTCTGCTCAATTATTTCCAGGAGACTTCGATATCCAACAGTGCCAATTTCACTGCTATGGAGGTTAAGTTCTCCGAGGATTCTCCCAATCAAATGTGTTATGCCTTGTGTGAAAGCTGCTTCCCGATCATGCTGTTCAGCACTCATCTCTATAACATGTAAACCAAAATCACGAAAAACACTAATCCAGTCTCTCTGAACTTCTTCAGCACAACGGCCCGAACAGAAAACCATAGGCAATCCTGCAACACCATTTTTTCCTGAATCAGGACCAAACATCGGATGGGTAGTAAGATACGGGATATCCTCATGCAGAATGTTTTTCATAACAGTTTCCGGGTATGTTTTAACTGAACAAGTATCAATGATAAGTGTGCCTGGCTTAATATCCGGTGAGAGAGATTTCAGTACTTTCTCAAATGCTGATATAGAGACACAGAGATATATGACATCGCAATTTAGCAGTTCATCCCTCGAGCACCGTTTTACATTTTTCGGGCATGGCTTATTCTCTGAACGATTGTATGCAGAAACATCAAATTTCGCGGATAACAGTTCAGCCCAAAAATACCCGAATCTTCCTAGACCATAAACTCCAATTTTCATGGAGCAATCATAATAGATATACCCATGAGGCTCAAGATGTAATGACAGATTGTATGGTTTTATGCTAAGGTTATTTCTGCAAAAAATATCTAATGCATTTACCATAGGAGTAAATTTCAAATTGTGCGAAGTATTTTGAAATTGGCTCACAGCACAGAAACATTAATATAGGAGAGACCAGATGACTTTTGCTGATAAAATGAAAAATAAAGCAGCCGGATTAAAAAAAATTTTAGTTCTGCCGGAGGGGACAGAACCCAGAACTCTAAGAGCATCAAGACTGATACTTGAACAGGGAATTGCTGCTAAAGTAATACTTATAGGTAATAAAAATAGTGTTCAAACTATTGCAAAGCAGAATTCTGTAAATCTGGAAGGCATTGATATTGTTGATCCTGAATTGTCAGAAAATAGATTACGCTATGCAGATGAGTATGCAGAGCTGAGAAAACACAAGGGATTAACAAAAGATGAAGCGTTTAATCAAATTATTGATCCCTTAAAATGGGGTGCAATGATGGTAAGACTCGATGATGCACAGGCAATGGTAGCTGGTGCAGAGAATTCAACCGGAAAAGTTCTAGTTGCAGCCTTTACTATTATAAAAACAAAACCCGGCACAAAATTTGCTTCTTCCTGCTTTATTATGAGTACGGACAAAACAGATATGGGTGTAGAAGGCAGTTTTATTTTCTCTGACTGTGCTACAATTCCTGACCCTACAGCAGAGCAGCTTGCGGAAATTGGGGAAGCTGCTTCAGATTCCTGCAGAATTTTTCTGGATTCTGAACCGGTTACTGCATTTTTATCATTTTCTACTAAAGGATCTGCATCACACCCCTATGTAGACAAAGTAACTGAGGCTTGTACATTCTTACAGAAAAAGAGACCGGATATTCTTTGTGATGGTGAATTGCAGCTCGACGCAGCAATTGTTCCATCTGTAGGATCAAAAAAAGCCCCAAATTCCAAGGTTGCCGGTATGGCAAATGTTCTGATATTCCCGGATCTGCAATCGGGAAATATCGGCTATAAGCTGGTTCAAAGATTAGCAGGGGCTGAAGCCTATGGTCCAGTGCTTCAGGGTTTTGCAAAACCTGTAAGTGATCTTTCCAGGGGCTGCAGTGTTGAAGATATAGTAGTCACTTCAGCAATGACTCTTGCACAAGCAACGTAGAACCGGTTTACAATTACTTCAGTACTTCAGTACTTCTGTTCACTGATACACACGAGAAAGTTCAGTATATTTTCTGCAGTGAGGTTT
>JADHUD010000031.1 GCA_016784705.1 Spirochaetia bacterium
CGTATCATCAATCTTTTTTCCTGTTACGGCAAATGCGGTAATAAAAGGTCTAATATCTTTCAGCTTCGGATCCACCTCGACAATACGGTTACCATACTCAAACTCTTCGTCTTCGTTTGAGAAAAAGTCATAAAAGGGAGGTTTGTTACCTGTGTATGTCCGAATCTGTCGAACCAGACCGGCTGAGGACCAGAGGTCGGGTCTATTTGTGTCGTTCAGTTCGATTTTCAGGATCCCGGCATCTTCATCTTTCCCGTCAAGTTCAGCTTTTGCTGACGGCAGTATCTCTTCCAGCTGTTCATCGGTATAGGTTTGTCCAATACTTTGGTAAAATGTCTCTGTAAGTACTTCAATTTTCGGCATTTATTTACCCCTTCTCATTCGGACACTCTCTATATCCGGTGTGAATAACTCACGCAGGTCGTTTAAACCAAGGTGCATCAGCGCCATTCGGTCGATTCCCAGACCCCATGCTAGTACCGGTACATCAATTCCCATTGCTTTGGTCACTTCAGGCCGGAAAATTCCGCTTCCGCCAAGTTCAAACCAGCCGAGAACCGGATGTTTAATATGTACTTCAATTGATGGTTCGGTAAAAGGAAAGTATCCGGGTACATAGCGTACTTCCTCGGCTCCGGCTATCTCCTCTGCAAACATTTTCAGAAGACCGAGCAGTGTCCGGAGATTTACATCTTCTCCTAACACGATTCCCTCTGTCTGATAAAAATCCGCACCGTGGGTGGCATCAACCTGATCATATCTGAAACAACGTGCAACTCCGAAGTATTTTCCGGGTATTTTTGCTTTCGGTAATTGTTTGGCGGAAAGTACGGTACCCTGGCTTCTCATAACCTGCCGGCGGGTGAATTCATGGTCGAATGTATATCCCCAGCCGCGGCTTCCGGTTTTCCAGCCATTTTCATGCGTTGCGGCGACCTGATCCAGGTAGGGCTGTTCAATCTCTTTTGCATGAGAGGGGTTTTTAACGTAGTAAACATCGTGAATGTCTCGGGCACTGTGGAATTGCGGCATAAATAAGGCATCCCCGTTCCAGAACTCATTCTCTACCAGCGGCCCGTCGAATTCTTCAAATCCAAGTGCAGTCAGTTTATCCTTCACCCACTGCAGATACTCTCCATAGGGGTTTCTTCTTCCGAGCAGTACTCTGCTTGGCGGGCTGTTCAGGTTGTAACTTCTGAAAGATGTATTTTTCCAGCTGCCGGCGGCAAGCATTTCCTGTGTTACCGCTCCCAGTTCTTCACCAGTTATATTTTTCTCTTTCAGTACCAGCGAGGTCTCAGCACCGGCAGCAGTAAGTGCATAGACAATATCCTCACGTTCAGCGAGTCTGAAGGGTGCACCTGCGGCTCCGCGTTTTTTACTGATTCCCGAAAGAACTTTTTTCTCTTCTTCAGAAAGGTCAGTCTCTTCCAGAGGACCTTCTGCCCCCCGCATAACCAGTTTTCTTGCTAACAGCAGATCCGGGGGAAGTATTTTTTCACGGATTTCAGCCATTTTATCAGCGGTCATGCCGAAAACGCCCTGTTTAGAGAGTTTTCCAAAGGCGGATCCTACATCACTTTTATCAAGTCCCAGGAGATCTGCAATCTTAGGAAGAGGAAGAGCTCCATGTTCTTCCAGAAGATTGAACATTCTTTCAGCAGGAAAACCAATCTCATTAAAGGCTTTTCCCAGTTCTGTCAGTTCATATTGGATTCGGTTTATCCGATCTGTTTCAATAATTAGTTCTTTGCCGGCCAGCCAGCTGAAGGCCTGATTACATTGTCCCAACTTATAGCCAAGTTCTGAGATAATACGTTCTGCTGTTATCTGTTCGCCCTCTTTAACATGCAAAAGCACCTTGATTTCAAGCGGATGCAGACTTTTTACATCAATTTCCATGAATGGTTTTCTCCTGTGATTTCCAAATACTGCATATGTAACGGTGAATGTGGTTGTATTTGTGCGACCATTCTACTGATTACAGAGGAAAAATTAAAGCGGTACAGGCCTTTTTCCCGACATAATACCGATTTCATTCGCAATATATAGTATCAAACTATCTACAATTCGGCTGAATTAAGATCGCCTTACCTATATTGTTCAGTTCTTTTGACGAAATGCAGCCCTCGCAATCGATAAGTCTTTTTTGCTCACCGTAGCAAGTTGGTCTGCCAACTCTGCAGATGCGGCACACATATTCTTTTTAACAACATAGAGGCGCATAGGGTCTTAAATATAAGGTATCTATACCCGGACATAAGCTTTGCTTATGTCTTTGGCTAAGCTGCCGGATCCGCTCCGGTGGTTCTATTCCGCTGAAAACTGCGAAGCCATTTAAGTGACAGGGGTATTTTACCTTGGGATATGGGAGTTTCCAACGCAAACCCTTGAAACGACTTATGCTCCTGAGTCCAATAATAGACACTAACCTGTTGCAGACCTCTTCATCGATTGATAGTGTAAGTTTTTTCTGCAGTGTTGCCAAACAAAAAGAGTGATTAATGATATTTGTTAGGCAAAGGAGTTTCAAATGGGTATTTTACAAGGCGTATTGGAAGATGAGTTACAGCGTCTTGAAAATACAAAAACGTATTACAAAGCACTAGTATCTGAATTACCTAAAGGATCTTTATCAATAAAAAAAAGAGCAAACAGCTGGTATGTGTATAGAGCTTTCAGAGATGGTTCAAAAGTACAATTTGTATATATAGGAAAAAAAGACTCTCTTTTAGCCCAGAAAGTTGAGACCCAACTACTTAAGCGAAAACAAATAGAGGGTCAATTAAAAGTTGTGATTAAGCAGATATCTGCTGTAAAAAGGAGTTTGCGTGCATTCAAATAACAAACTGTTTTTTGATTTGTTAAAGATATTTCACAAACATGGTATATTGCATCTCCTTGTTATCATAGGTAGTTGAGCCTTACCAAATTATCAGCATTATTTTGCTGAATACACTGATATTCCTATAATACGAACAATGGATTTTGACTTATTGGTTGCAAATTCACCAAAACTCATGAAACAGGTTGATTTGAATGCTTTATTAGAGAAATCGGGTTTTTCACTAGTACATAGTTCAAGGTGGATTTGAAAAATATATTCATCCAGAACTTGAGGTGGAGTTTCTGACACAAGATTTAGGACGCGGCAATCGGGAATCTACTTATATTCATAAACTCAATATAAAAGCTCAACCTTTAAGGTACCAGCATTTTGCCTTAGATCATGTAGTAAAAGTTGACTTTTACGGCATGAAGGTTGCCGTAACTGAGCCGGTAATTTATCTATTACTCAAAGGAATTATTTCAGGAGAGCGGCCTATTTCGCAAAAAAGTAAAGCAATGAAAGATTTAAGCGTTGTATCCTCTTTTGGGCACTATTTAATAAGTATTCCAGAACAGAGGAAGTTACTGCAGTATTATTATCAGCAAATGCCAAAACCTTGACAGAAAAAGTTTTTGGGTGCCACTGAAGAAGTATTCCCCGAGCTTGTAGCAATTTGTAAATCAGAATAAGTATAATATGGACTATTCAAATTAAATTTGGAAATGTAATTGCTGAAATTGATTTCAACAAAAGACTTGGCGAAACGGGCTACAGAGATACTTAAAAAATCACAACCTTCATCTTGGGTAACTATAGACACCTCTTCATCTTCTTTAATCTGGGGCGCAAGACGCACCGGAAAAAGTTTCTGGATTAATGAAAATTATCAAAACGAAGATATTATTCTCATTGCTCTTCTGGAAACTGATACACTCGCTGAATACCTAACAAAACCCTCCCTGTTGAGAGAAAGATTTCAAGACACCACAAAGTTGATCGTAATTGATGAAATACAAAAATCACCCGTTTTGCATGACGAAATCCATTGGCTGATAGAAAAGACTAATACAATTTTTTTGTTAACAGGTTCCAGCACCGGAAAATTGGTTCCATCGGAATAAAACGGAATAAAACGAGGTTTTATTCTTGGATTTATGCAATCAGCTCTGCTATAATTAACCCATGACAGATTTTACGACAAAAGTGATTGAGATTATTTCATCAATTCCTAAGGGTTCCGTATGCACCTACGGCCAAATCGCCGCTGCCGCAGGTAACCCGAAAGGCTCCCGGCAAGTCTCAAGAATTCTGCACACCTGTTCATCAACTCACAACCTGCCCTGGCACCGTGTTATAAACAGTCAGGGCAAAATCTCACTCCCCGAGGGTGCCGGTTTTGAAGAACAGGCCTCGATGCTTGCCGGGGAAGGTATAAACCTCAACAAGAACCGGGCAGTTGACCTTCTCAGGTATCAGTTTGAAATATCGGGAAAAAGACCATGATTCATTTATATATGAGCCTTCTGCTCAATTCTCTCGGCAATCCAGACTTTGATTACAGATTGCCGCGGAATACCAAGGTGTTGGGCTTCCCGATCAAGTGATTCTATCATCCAAACAGGAAAGTCAACATTGACTCTTCTCTGTTCTCTACCGGGACGACGAGCTTTTGTAAAGTCTAGCTGCTTGCTTACATCTTCACCATTATCAAACTTTTTGTCAAAATCTTCAGTCTTCATATGCTTCAATCTCCTCTATCCTAGCGTGACGAATGGAAATGATTCGTATTTTTTTTTCGCCCCGAGTCGTAAATATCGCAGACCAATACTTTCCCTCAATCTTACCGATTAACATATAGCGCTGTTCTCCGGCAGTTTTTGCAGGCAGCTCAAGACGCTCTGGATCATCCCACAATGCCTGGCCTTCAACAAAATCGATACCATGCTTATGCTTATTTGATACACTCTTCTTTGGATCAAATTCAAATTCCATGTATATAAAATATACCTGTACGGTATATGATGTCAACTTAATTATACGTTTCATTTGTCAAAATTAAATTCATAAAACTTATTTACTATCCCAATATGTCTCAACGGTCAGAATCTGAAAAAACTTCCCCAGGATCTCATTCAATGCAAAATTCATATTAAATTTGGAAATGAAATTGCTAAAATTGATTCTCAAACAATCGAGAGAATCAGGGGTTGATGATCGGCACCATCTCATTGAGTTGTGCAGAAATAATTTTGATTAAGCAGCAGCACTTGAGTAAGATATCAAAAGTCTAAGTCTGACAATCTCCCAGCCTCTTCAACATGTGCATATTTAATGTAATTTGCAACAATTTCTGCTATCACCAAAAACATACAGGAAATCACTCGCAACACTGTTGCATTTTCACAACAAAAAAGCTATAAAGGAGGCAATTTTCAAAATGCCTTTTACAGTTTTTGGATAAGAATTGTTAACGTGTTATAATGGAATACATACACTGAATCCAAAAATTTTTGACTCATAAGAACATGAACAATAAGGACAAAACAGTTTGCACGGATTCCATTCTTTTCAGTTATTTTGTACTATATCGGAGAAGTCTCTGAGGATAATCAGAGAGAATACGCTGCGCAAAAAAGTACGCTCAGTACTGAGCAGAAAACTGCTGCAGCACAGCCCCGCATACGCTGAAGGCTTAGCATAATCATATCCCCGGGATTATTCCGGGGTTTTTTTTATTTTACCAATAAATTTTGATCTTTTTGTGGAGAGCTTAATGTCACAGATTACCCAGCATACTATTGATTTTTCTCTTAAGAGTGATACAGAGACAGCTGCAGTTCTCAAAGAATATAACATCGGTCTCACCGTTCTTGAAGCACGCAAGCTTCAGGACAAAATCCTTAAAAGAGCACCAACCCTCTCCGAACTGATTCTGTTCGGTATAGAGGGCTCGGAACACTGCTCGTATAAGAGCAGCAGACCCTATCTGAAACTGTTCAACACCGAAGGTCCGGATGTCATCCTTGGAGCTAAAGAAGATGCCGGGATCATCCGAATTGCACGCGACAACACAGGAAAAGGCTATGGAATAGTAATGAGTCACGAATCCCATAACCATCCCAGCCAGCTTGTTCCCTATGAAGGAGCAGCTACCGGTGTCGGTGGAAATGTTCGTGATGTGTGCTGCATGGGAGCTGAAGTTATTGCCGTCGCAGATGATCTGCGATTTGGATCCCTCGACATTCCTTCAAACAAATGGATTTATGAGGGAGTTGTTTCCGGTGTAGCCGGGTATGGAAACCCTTTAGGAGTACCGAATCTCGGCGGAGGCGTACAGTTCGATTCCGGTTATAACGAAAACTGTTTGGTTACGGTAGTCTCATTGGGTACAGTTGATGAAGATGCAATTATTCACTCCTTCGCACCGGAACATGCAGATGGACATGATATTATCCTTGTCGGCAAACCAACAGACAACAGCGGTTTCGGCGGAGCAAGTTTTGCCAGCTTCGAGCTTGATGAAGAAAAAAAAGAGATGAACAAAGGAGCCGTTCAGGAACCGAATGCCTTTCTCGGCCGGCACATGATCAAAGCATCAACTGAATTATTCAGCATCCTGAAAAATATGCATGCCATAGACCGTGTCGGTTTCAAGGACCTTGGAGCCGGCGGCATTGCCTGCGCCAGCGTGGAACTTGCCGACCCCTCGGGATACGGGGCATTTATAGATATTGACAAGGTGCATACTGCAGGACCAGGGTTTGAACCGCATGTCATCCTTTGCGCTGAAACACAGGAACGCTATATGTGGGTATCACCTCCGGATCTTACCCCGATAATTCTGAAACATTATAACGAAACCTATGCTCTGCCGGAAATTTCCCGCGGCGCCGCAGCTTCAGTTGTGGGTAAAATTACCGATGCTGTAGACTATATCGTCATAGCAAACGGGGTTGAGATCGTTCACGCACCTGCCTGTGAAGTGACCAAAGGATTTCTCTATCATCGGGAAGTCGGTAATTTGCCGGAAAAACCTATCGAACCTGACATCCCGGAACCGGAGAATTATACAGAAACCCTGCTGCGTATTCTCAGTCACGAGAATGTAGCCGATAAATCGGTACTCTTTGAAAACTACGACAAGCAGGTTCAGGGCAGAACCCTGATAGATGCCGGAGATGGAGATGCCGGAGTACTGACTCCCTATAATGAACCACGGTATCCTGCTGAAATCAGAAATATCGGCATAACACTAACCACTGATCAGAATCCAAGGCAGAATAAAATTGACCCCTATCAGGGAGCGGTAAATGCTGTTGCAGAATCATTCTGCAATACTGCAGCTGCCGGAGCACGATCCATTGCTCTTTCAGATTGTCTCTGCTATGGGAACCCGGAAAAACCGGATCAGATGAGACTATTTGTTGAGGGCTGCAGAGGGGTGGCCGACGCGTCCAATGCCTTGGGAATACCCGTAATTGCCGGAAATGTCTCTTTGTATAATGAATCAGGAAACGGATCTATCCCGCCTAGTCCAATGATATCGGTTTTGGGCAAACTGGAAGACGCTTCAAAGTCTCTAACCTATGCCTTTAAAAGAGAGAACTCGTTTCTTCTTCTTATTGGTGATCGGAAAGATGAGTGCGGTGGAAGTATCTATTATGATCTGCATGGAGAAATCGGCGCAGCCATCCCTACTCCGGATTTAGAGAAACTAAAATCAGCCGGTGAGGCAATCGTACAATGTGCGGAAAAGAACCTGCTGCTCGCCTGTCACGACATTTCAGAGGGTGGTATTGCTGCGGCACTGGCAGAAATGGCTATAGCTTCCGGAATCGGATTCAGTGTCGATATACCGGGAAATCTCCGGGAAGATAAAAAAATCTTCTCGGAATCTTTCGGTTTTATTCTTGAGTGCATACCGGATCAATTACCGCAGATACAGAAAATCTTCTTAAAAAAGAGTGTGCCGGTAGAAATTATCGGTACAACTAATGATTCCGGTACAATAACCATAAGCAGCTGTATATCCTGTTCAGTCAAAGAGGCGGCTGAGGCATGGTACGGCGGACTTCGGAATAAACTATAAAAAACAGCCAATAGTAAGGAGCTTTATAGATGAGTGTTGATTATACATCAGCCGGTGTGAATATTGAGGCCGGAAATCTTGCAGTTGAAAAAATAAAAGATCTGGCTGCTTCCACCTTCACCCCGCAGGTTTTAACCGGGCTGGGTAGTTTCGGTGCCTTTTATGATCTGGGAGAGGTTCTCCGTAACTATAAACACCCGGTACTTGTCCAAAGCATAGACGGCGTCGGGACTAAAATAATTGTCGCCGGGCTTGCCGGGAAATATGACTCAATCGGAAGGGACCTGCTTAGTGCCTGTGCAAATGATATTGTGGTACATGGAGCAAAACCGCTCACCTTCCTGGATTATATTGCAAACGACACCCTGGACCCCGATGTGGTAGCAGAAATTGTCAGCGGTATGGCTGCAGGCTGCCGGGAAGAAGGAATCAGCCTGATAGGCGGGGAAACCGCTGAAATGCCGGGCACCTATCTTCCGGGAGAACATGATCTTGTGGGGATTGTAACCGGTGTTGTCGAAAAAGATGCTATTATTAACGGAGCCGATGTCCAGCCTGGTGATATCATCCTTGCAGCCGCCTCTAGCGGACTGCATACCAACGGATTTTCCTTAGCCCGAAAAGTACTGTTTGAAATAGCCGGACTCACTGTTAACGATATTCTGCCGGGATCCGGCGAAGAGGGAACTCCCCGGACAGTGGGCGATGCACTGCTTGAACCGCATATAAACTACACCTCTTCTGTTCACGCTCTGCTGAAAACAGGAATCACGGTTAAGAGTATGGCACATATTACCGGAGGAGGACTTATAGAAAATGTTCCCCGCGTAATACCGAAAACAACCAATGCAGTTTTTAACCCTGAATCCTGGCCTGTCCCAGGGATTTTCAAAGCCATCCAAAAACTGGGCGGTATCGATCTGCGGGAAATGTACCGGGCATTTAACATGGGAATCGGACTTACGGTAATAGTTCCTGCCAATGAGAAAGATACGGCACTAGCCGCTATGCATAAAACTTTCAAAATGCCGATTTTTGAGATTGGCTATATTACTGATGGAACAGGAAAAACCGTCTTAACCGGAATAGACAATGCGCACAAAGGAGCTGGCAGGTGAAAATAGGAATTATAGAGTTTCCCGGAACAAACTGTGAAAGGGAAGCTGCTGCTGCGGTAAGAAGAGCCGGCATGACTCCCGTTCCATTCAGGTGGAACAAAGACCCGCAGGAGCTTGAAAAACTTGACGGTTATCTTATAGCCGGTGGATTCAGCTACGAAGACAGAAGCCGGTCAGGGATTATTGCCGCCCTAGACCCCCTCATACCCAGCATTAAACGGGAAATCGAAAAAGGGAAACCCATAATCGGCATCTGTAACGGAGCCCAGATTCTCCTTGAAACCGGAATGGCTCCCGGACTTCCCGAATATCATCTTGGGGCGGCTCTTGCAGACAATAGAAGGGTGAAAAACGGCAGCCTCCTTGGAACCGGTTTTTATAATGCATGGGTACACATAACTTTTACGAATGCACCCGAAAATTGTGCATTTACATCAGAACTCACCCAAGGCCGAACAATGCATATTCCCGCAGCCCATGCCGAGGGCAGATTCATCATTCCGGAACCACTGCTGAATACAATGATTTCACAAAACATGACACTCTTCAGGTATTCCGATGAACAGGGAATTATTGATGAAGAGTTCCCGGTAAACCCGAATGGATCGGTATATAACATTGCCGGAATCTGTAATCCTGCAGGAAATGTCCTGGCACTCATGCCGCATCCTGAACGGACTGAAGCAGGTGATAAAATCTTCATCTCTATGCGGAAATACATTGAGAAACGAAAAAGTACCCATATTGATATACAACAGATTAACCGGAAAATCCTCACAGTGAAAGAGATACCTGAAACCGCGAATAGCGTGGACGCCAGTTATCAGTGCCCTGAAAAAGCTAAAGAAATTATTGTGGAACTTATAATTACGGATAACGAGGCAGTCTCAGTTGAAAATGCCCTGCGGCATCGAAATATCCCGGTAACCATCCGCCGAAGAACCCATTGGGAGCTCTCTTTTGCCGATACTGCAATTACACCTGAAGAAAAATCTGCTGCAGCAGAACAGGCTGAAGCCAGCGGAGAACTCTATAACGCCAACAAGGAGTCTACATGCACCGCAGCTGACATCAACCTCCCTCTCTCCCGGACACTGCTTATACGTGATTTTGCAGGTGAGGATACGTTAGGAGAGCATAAAACTCATGCCCTGAAAAACTGGTTTGGAATTTCCGGCATTTCCCGGGTACGGCACAGCACGCTCTGGACAATAATTCCCGACTCTCAGGACCAGAAAGAAGCGGAAGAGATTTGTGATGCCGCTGAGAAAACTCATATCTTTTCAAACCCCTATGCAAAAAGGAGCTATTTCTATGAATAAAAAAACTGTACCCGTTACCGAAAACACCTTGGATTCTTACCGGAAAATCATAACCGCCGCACTGAGCACGTGCCTGACAGAAACCAGCTTACCTCTGCCGGGAAAAGTGCGGGGAAAAGTCCGTGATTCCTACACCCTGGGTGATAAGATGGTATTTGTTACTACAGACCGGCAAAGTGCCTTTGACCGGGTTCTTGCATCAATTCCTTTCAAAGGACAAGTTTTGAACCTTACCAGCGCCTGGTGGTTTGAACGCACGCGCCATATCATCCCCAACCATTTGATAAGCATACCCGATCCCAATGTCACAATTGGAAAAAAGTGTACGGTATTCCCAATTGAATTTGTTGTCCGGGGTTATATAACCGGAACAACCGATACTTCGCTCTGGACTCAGTACAGCAAGGGGGTAAGAAATTACTGCGGCATCAGCTTTCCTGAAGGACTGCAGAAAAATGAAAAGCTTACCGAAAACATCCTAACCCCGACCACAAAAGAAGCAGCTCATGACCGTCCCATCTCACCGGCTGAAATTGTTTCCGAAGGCTGGATGACACAGGCTGATTGGGATTCTGCATCAAAAGCTGCCCTGGAGCTGTTTGCGTTCGGACAGCAGGAAGCGGCAAAACGCGGACTGATTCTTGTAGATACTAAATATGAGATGGGTAAGGACACAAAGGGAACCATCACCCTGATTGATGAGATCCATACGCCGGATTCCAGCAGATACTGGTTGTCAGAAACATACAAAGAACGTCTGGCTGAAGGATTGGAACCGGAAAATATCGATAAAGAGTTTCTCAGATTGTGGTTCAGGAAAAATTGCGATCCCTATAATGACAAAGTACTTCCTGAAGCCCCGGAAGAGCTTGTTACCGAACTCTCTCTGCGGTACATTCAGCTCTATGAGATGATTACCGGGAGTACCTTCTATTTTCCAACTCCTGAAGAGCTGAAAGTTACGGCTGCGGAAAGACTTGCAGCAAATATTAAAAAAGTAAACTTACGTTAAATTCTTATACAAGGCGGTATAGTATGGAAAAAATTGTAATAATCATGGGTTCAGAGTCAGATGGTCCTCATGCTGAGAAGATAACCACAAAACTTGCTGACCTCAATTACCAGGCGGATATATTTGTTGCTTCAGCACATAAACAGCCGCGCAGGGTATTGGAGATAATTGAAAATCACGCAAAAGAGCAAGCCCTTGTATACATAACCATAGCAGGACGTTCAAATGCATTATCCGGTTTTGTTGCGGCAAACTGCAAATTCCCCGTAATTGCCTGCCCCCCTTTTACCGATAAGGTAGATATGCTGGTTAATATCCATTCAACCCTGCAGATGCCGAGCAGCACTCCGGTACTAACCGTTCTGGATCCGGGAAATGCAGCTCTGGCAGCGGTCAGAATCCTCAACCTGACAACTAACCTGACAAAGAGCATGGAGTAGTTATGTGCGGAATCGTTGGAATTATATCTGATAAACCCGTAGCCGGAGAGATCTATGACAGTCTGATTCAGCTGCAGCATCGCGGACAGGATGCCGCAGGTATTATCACCTGCAATGAGCGGATGCATTTTAAAACCGGCCAGGGACTTGTACGTGATATATTTCAGGAACGGCACATGAAACGGCTTGAAGGGAATATGGGAATAGGCCATACCCGCTACCCAACCAGCGGCGGAAAAACCGGCAATGATGAAGTTCAGCCCTTCTGGACCAGTGTTCCCAACGGCATTGCCTTTGCCCACAATGGGAATATTGTTAATTATGCAGAACTGCGGAGTGATGTAATCAATAACCGGAACAGATACCTGAACACCCATAGTGATTCAGAGATGCTTATGCAGCTTTTTGCCGATATACTGCAGCAGTGCCTGGGGAATAATCTATCCAGCAAAACTCCCGATTCAACATTTTTCAATGCGCTCTGCTTTACCGGATCAGAGCTCTTCAACCTGACACAGGGCGCAGCTTCAGCGGTAAGTATCATAAAAGACAGAGGACTTATTGCCTTTCGGGATCCGCATGGTTTACGTCCTCTGGTTATGGGTGAACGCACCTCTTCAGACAGCACTGCACCGGGACGGAAAGAGTATATATTTGCCTCTGAAGATACCATGTTCTACATGCTGGGATTTAAACGGGTCAGGGATGTGATTCCCGGCGAAATAATTTTTATCTCCTGCAATGGAGAGATTCACTCCAGAGTTGTTGCACAAAAATCATTTACACCCTGTATTTTTGAGTATGTCTATTTTTCCCGGCCTGATGCAATGATTAATAATATCAGCGTTTACCGGTCCCGTCTGAGAATGGGAGAAAATCTGGGGAAAAAATGGAAACGCGAATTCGGAGAGCTTCGTCCTGATGTAATCATTCCAGCCCCGTCAACTTCCAATACCATGGCTCTTGCAATGGCGCGGGAGCTGGGTGTAAACTACTCCGAAGGTCTGCATAAGAATACCTTTATCGGAAGAACCTTTATCATGCCGGATCAGGAGCAGCGGAAACAGTCCGTTCGGTACAAACTGGTCCCTCAAGAGCTGGAGATCCGCAATAAAGATGTCATGATTGTTGATGACAGTATAGTCAGGGGCACCACCAGCAAAGAAATTGTTATGATGCTCAAAGAGTTCGGTGCAGAAAAGATCTATTTCACCAGCGCCTGTTCTCCGGTTGTTGCCCCCTGTTTTTACGGTGTCGACATCCCGACCAGTGAGGAACTTATAGCTTCCACACAATCAGTAGATGAGATCTGCACATACCTTGGAGTCGATCTTCTTATGTATCAGGATATTGAAGATCTTATTGAAGCAGTCATGAGAAAGGGAGATCATCACATTGATATACCCTGCTATGCCTGCCTTGGAGGAAGCTACGTACATGAAGAGTAATACCCGTCAGCACATACTTATTGTCGGCTCAGGAACCCGTGAGCATGCAATAGCTAAAGCCCTTTTACGATCGGCATCATCACCGGTCATCAGCTGCCTGGGATCAATCGGAAATCCGGGAATTATGACGATATGCGGAGATACTGAGGGTACCTACAGGAAAGGGAATATCACCTCGCCGGAATCCGTTCTCACTTTTGCAGAAGAGATTAAGGCTGATGTGGTGGTAATCGGCCCGGAGGCTCCTTTAGCTGCGGGTGTTCCGGATATACTCCGGAAAAACAATATTCCGGTGCTTGGTCCCGATAAAAATTCTGCAAAAATAGAGACCAGCAAATCCTATGCGAGAGATTTTCTCTATCGGATACTTCCGGAGTCCTGCCCTGATTTCCGGGTACTATCAGATATTTTTGAAGCGGAGATGTTTCTTCTCCAGCTTGGGGATTCGTATGTGATTAAAGCTGACGGATTAACCGGAGGCAAGGGGGTTAAGGTTTCAGGGGATCACCTTACCAGCCTGGATGCTGCCATGACCTACTGCAGAGAGCTCTTAACACCGGACAAGTCCCAATTGGTAATAGAGGAAAAATTAGTCGGCGAAGAGTTCTCTCTTATGACTATTACAGACGGGAAAACCTGTATCCATATGCCCGCTGTTCAGGATCATAAACGTGCGTTCAATGACGATCTCGGACCCAATACCGGCGGAATGGGGAGCTACAGCGATAGTGATCACAGCCTGCCCTTCCTGAGCCGGGAAGATATCTCAGAAGCGCGCCGGATGAATGAGGCGGTTATTGCGGCTCTTGGAAAAGAACACGGAAAACCATACCGCGGAATTCTGTACGGCGGATTTATGGCAGTCTCAAGGGGTGTAAAAATTATTGAGTATAATGCCCGGTTCGGAGATCCTGAGTCCCTTAATCTCCTGAC
>JADHUD010000032.1 GCA_016784705.1 Spirochaetia bacterium
CTCCAGAAAGCAGCAGATGCTGGGGCTGCATGCTTCACAGAGGAACTGGCTTGATGAGAGCCAGAGACTGGATTCCTATCTCCAGACCATGGTTGATCAGGATAGGGAAGTAGGCAGAATGTCCGGATGCTATGAGTTCGCTGAAGGCTGGATTCAGCACAATCCTCTTGGCTATGGGGATGCCGGCTTCAAACCTCTGCAGGATCTATTTTGTTAGGAGTCTCTGCAAATAGGCTGCTGCTGCGGCTATATCATCTATCGGGTTTTCCCCTACTTCTCTTTCAATGGTCAGAAAGCCGTTATACTTGATATTCTGCAGCGCCTTAATGTAAGCCGGCCAGTCTACAGCCCCTTCTCCAAGTGGTGTTTCATTAAAGAGTACGCCAAAGTCAAACCCGGCAATCCCGCTTCTGGCAAATGCATCGTACACTTCCACCGGATCACAATCCTGCAGGTGGATCCCATCTTTTGCATGGGTATGCACAATATAATCTGCCAGAATGTAGACTCCTTTTACCGGATCCAAATTCTGTACCATTACCAAATTTGCCGGATCATAGTTCACTCCCAACCCTTTGGAGCCAATGCTGTCAAGAAATATTCTTAAAGCTTCAGGAGTTTCAGGCCCTGTTTCTATACCGAATACCACACCCCGGGATGCTGCATAATTTCCCAGCTGATAGCAAGCCCTCTGCATTATAGTATAGGTTTCAGATATTGTATCATCAGGGATTACTCCGATATGTGTGGTTACTACCGGGGTTTCCAGATCTGCTGCCAAATCCACTATTTTACATGATTGCGCAATTTTGTCCTCATTCTCATCGGCAAGCTGAAATCCGTGACCGCCTAGATCGCCGCAAAGGGCACTGAATACCAGATTATTATCATACATTTTTTTCAGCAGCTGCTTACGATCTTCTGACGTCAGCGCCTGCGGTGAGAGTTCACCGGAAGGTGCGTAGCCCTGAATTCCCTGTATCCCCAGTTCAACCGATTTTTTAATTACTTCATCAATCGGGAGTTTGAAAGATTCGCTTAATACACCAATTTTCATGAGGCCTCCTTTGGGGCCAGACCCCAATTCCAAGTATAAGCCTAAGACGATTTTTTATAGATGTCAAATGTTTTACGGTGTCAGAGTTCAGTATATGCAGGTAAATTCGTATATATTTTGTGATAATTTGTGCTTCACCTCTCTTTTTCATTAGAAACAGCATCATTCTCATTCATCTCATTCATCAAAATTATATCATCCGGGGTTACCTGCAAAGTGAAAGTTCCCTCTTTAGGGAAATCGATTCCGGTATATGTTTCACTATGTGTAAGCTGAACCCCATCAACTACAGGATAGGTCAGCACATAAACACTGCAGTCGGTTTCAAACTCATCGGTATAATCATTTTCAACAGGTGTAAAATCCAGTCTCAAAGAGAGTTCTGCAGGGAATTCGAAGATATGCGTATCATCAACCTGCTTATAATCCACACTATCAATCTCATTAGTGGCTGATCGACCAAGAAGTCCTGTCTTATTGCCATCTTCATCCATAAGCACAGCTTCACTGGCCTGTTCTACAATAATCAATGCCTTTTCAGCCCTCTTCATCAACGCATGCTGGTCGGAAATCAATGCTGCCATCACATTCGGATCATGCTCATAGGTATCCTTTACATCCACAGCGAACAGATGATCTGCATTTCGGTAGCTGCTGTTGGGGGGATCAATCCATCGAACACGCGGTTCGGTAAAACTTTCATCCAGATTTACCTCTATCAGAACAACAGCCTTGCTTACCAGGTTTTCTTCATGTTCTACACCCCAATTATTACCGGTGATCAATGTTACCCTATTCGATAGGGGATCGCTGATATATCCATAAACCAGCAGCGAGTGGTGTCTTTGGGTATTAAAATATCCGATGGATACCAGTTCACCTAAGGATATTCGATTCATGATATCGGTCAGTTCAGCCCGAAGAGCAGGTAAATCCTGCTTTATAGTATAGTCATACCCGTTAACCATAAAGTGGTCGTACATAATATCATTCTGAAGCATATTCATTTCAGTCTGAACCGAGATATTAGTTTCCCGTATGTTATAAATTTTACTGTAATATCTCGGAAGCAGTTCCGGGCTGCGTACATAAAGCACCTGGCTGCCTGAAAAGGCATAACATCGTCCTATACGGCCATTAAATATATGGTAGGTTACATTCAGCAGCAGTATGCGATCTTCTGGGTTCTGGATACCAAACCGTTTCTCTGCCCATGGAAAAAGGGCCTTTGAATAGGGTAGAATTCCCCAATATTCACTGCGTATATTTGAAAAACGGAAATTATCCCGCCCCCAGATGAATTCGGAAAATCCAATTTCCAGTTTCCGCTGCCAGACATCATCCTCTGATTCCACAGTTATGGTTACCGGATAGATCCCTGGTGTGTAAAATGGGCTCAGAAATGTTTGGGAATGCTCCAAACCCGGAAGCAGAAAACCGGCATCACCAACTTCGGTTTCAACACGCAATTTCGTAAGGCTTTGTGCAGGATCATCCAGAAGTAATTCAAGCAGTAACGGCGAACCGCTTCGGGAACGAAGATCCAAGGTAAACGCTGTTTCTGCAGCACCTAGGGTTCCCTTGATTTCCATGGCTGTTAATGAGGCAATATTGGATATGCTGATACAGAGCATACAGAATAGAATATATGTATTGCTGATATATCGGGTTTTACGGTTAGTCATGATGTTTTTTTATACAACTCCACCGGTAAAATATCTTACAAGTATAAACAAGCAAAACGGCAGTTCGATACATGGGATACATGGGGCCAGACCTCTTTTCTTCATCATTTTTTTTCTAAAAAAAATGTAACTCCGAAGAAACTTTCACGTTTAACAAATGGAACATTGAACAAATACAACAAATACATAATAGATTTTATTGGAAATTTTTTTAAGCTCATTCCAGAGTTGTTCCATTATTTATTTATCTTTACTTGAGAGAATTGCTCATGATATACTAATAATTCATTTGCTGCTGATTATAAGACATAAGATTTAAGTAAGTGCTTTAAAAAATCCAGTACTCCTCGCCCTACTAAAAAAATTTTACAAAACAGTCTGGAAAACGCAGCACTTTATTATTTACTTGTTTGGAATATCATTTCACTATGATATTTATCGAATTTTTTTATCTAAGAGGAGAATACTTATGTTTAAAAAGCTGCTGATAGGTTTGATACTTGTTCTGCTTTGTTTTAGCACCTTATTTGCAAGTGATGAAGCCCTGGAATTTGCCCTGTTTAAACGGACCGTTGCACCGGTCATGAAATGGGGTGAAAACGGAGTTCTTACAATTCCCAAAGCGTCACCAATTGGCCGACTTAAAACTTATGTCGGAATATTCGGCCAGCAGGCGGGGTATTTAAATGGACTTAATCTGTACCTCACCTCAGCGACGGTGATGGTTGGTTCTTCAGCAGATGTGGAGCTTGGTTATACCCGTCGTCAATTGATCTGGGAGGATTTTTATTTTACCGACATGGCAATGGATACAATACATTTAAAAACCAGAGTTCTGGATTTTGGAAAAGATGTAATGCCTTCAGTTTCAGTGGGTATGAATGGAGTCTCTCTGGTAGACAACACTTTCACCAATCAGAATGACATTCTATTTAATCCCTATGTGGTTGCTACATCATATATTGAAATTTTACCGAATATACTGGAACTGGATATTACAGTAATGGCTGAAACAATAATGAGTGACGGCAAATTCGGCATACCCCAGTTCAGTTTGGGTGCAGACGCTCACCTCTTCAATATGTTCTATGTCTTTGGTGAAATGCAGGGACTGCAAGTAGATTTAGCAAACTTTGACATAACCAAATCAACAAATGAGATGGTTAATATTGGTGCAAAAGTAAAAATAGGATGGGTCAGTGTCGGACTTGGAATGTTTAATATTGTTCGAGACACTACAGAAGGTGAAGATATCATTGATAACATTTCATCTTCTACATTCAATATAGAAAGTGCCAAATATATGGCCAGTGTTGTGGTTGAGGTTCCATTGACCACGTTCATTCCGAGCGAAAATTAAGGAGGTGGCAAATATGAAAACCAAACGAATTATTGCGCTGATTCTTGTAATAGTAAGTATAGGACTTCTGGCCTCCTGTGAGATGATAACAGATTTTATCGACTCCAGAACGCGTCCGATCCCCCTTATTCAAATCTACAACTCAAATTTTGAGAAAACACTCAAAATGATTCCGAATGATACCCTCTATGTAAAAGTTCAGGGTCTTGAACCAGATAAAGAGTACACTATTCAATGTCTTGATCCTCAGGACAATGTAATTACCGAACTCATTGTTGAATCCAATGCAGAAGGTATTATTGATCCCAGTCCGATATGGTATGATATTGGATTCAGAATGGATCCTGACACAGGACTAATGTCTTTAGCCGCTGAGGATGTAACTCTGAAAGCTTTTCACATCAGAGTAGCTGATAATGAAGCAACTGCCCGCGGTAATACAGATTTTCGGCTGCCCTTCTTTTTTATAAGTTCTAATGACAACTATGAACGGCCGCAGCCAATCGTTATGGCCGGGAAGCAAGTAGGTGGAACATTTACCATGGAGAATGCTTTTTACTCCGATCAGACAGATCCATTACCGGAGGATGAAGCGTATGAGGAGGGAACACCTTTAACCAATAAACTCTATGTTGATGTTGCCCAGATGACAGCTTTAATTGAAGGGGCAGCAGGCTTAGATCATGACGTGCGTATCTGGATTCTTCCTCATACTGGTGAAAATTTTTCGGTAGGTGAAAGAATTGTTGACAATGCACTCTTCTACATTGATTTTACCGTAGATGAATTGATGAATGATGTAGAAGGGGTTCATATTCCCTGGCCGGCTGAGGAACCGATTAATGCTGAGGATGTTGAATCTATTGCAAATCAGCCTTTGATTCCCAGCTGGGCGGAAAACCGGGCTTTCAGTGTTTTCCTGGATATGAGGGATAGCGGTACAAGCGGCATATATCAAGTTCTTAAAGAGGGTTTTGAATCATTCTACCTTGACAGTATTGATGGTAATGGAGTGGCCGGTTTTATTGTTAAGCCACCACCACCAGATCCGGCAGATTATATCTCTCTACAACTAGCATCAGGCGGTGTCTTCAGTGGACGATATGAATCCTACATATATAATGGAAGTACTTATTACCGCTATGTTTATGATTACGATTATAGAGATACATTTATAAAGAGCGGGACAGACACAAAATACTCCTATTACAGCGGTAGTTATATCTACTGGGGTAAGGGGATAAAAGTTATCTGGAATCCCTACAGAACACCAGCAGGATGGCAGGCTAGCGGGCATGAGATGCCCAGTAGTTTCTGGGGACGTTATGTCGATGTATATGTAGTTGATGCTGAGAATTTTAATCTTGATATTGATGAAAACCCATTAATTCCTGCAACTGGCACACGTATTAGTCGTATTCCAGTTCAGTATGGATGCTACAACGGTTATTATCAGCAAACTATCTGGCGGGCTCCAATGCTCCCTGGAAAATATTTTCTGATCGTTGATATGGATATGAACGGCCTGCTCACGGATAATGATCTTGTCGATGATATAAAATCTGCTACAGATACCGAAGACTGGGGATTCAGTGTTATAGACTAATCCGATTATTTTAGGTTTAATCTTAGATTCTTCTATTGACCACCGTAATATTTCTACGGTGGTCTTTTTTTTATCAGTAAAAAGATGCCAACATCCTGTTACCGATCCCTCTATTTCCTGATTATGAATTCTTTCGTGTCAATTTACACCAACAAACATCAATTAATTAATTAAATGTTGCGCATACCTGTAAGGTACCCTATGATTGAGGTAGGAGGTCATCATGAAAAAGATGTCAACCAATGCTAAAATCGTTGCTACCATAGGTCCTGCCTCACGGAATTATGAAACTATCTACAACATAATCCAAGCCGGAGCACGGGCAATACGGCTTAATTTCAGCCATGACTCTGTCGCTGAACATCAGCAGAGTGTCGACTGGGCACGGAAAGCCTCTAAGAATCTGGATGTGCCAGTTGCAATCTTTCAGGATCTTCAAGGTCCGAAAGTCCGGGTGGGAAATCTAGCCCAACCCTCCATTGAGATTGAAAAAGGCGATAAACTTATCATCACAACTGAACCCTGTGAGGGGTCAAAAGAGAAAATCAGTATCGACTACCCCTATCTCCATGAAGAGGTAGTTCCAGGAAACAGAATTCTGATAGATGATGGCCTTATATTGTTAAAGGTAGTATCAGTTGTCGGCAGGGATATAGAGACAGTGGTCAAAGACGGTGGAATTGTCAAGCCGAGAAAGGGCGTAAACCTTCCAGATGTCACTCTTCACCATCTCTCCTCTTATACAAAAAAAGATATGTCAGACATGGCTTTTGCTTTTGAAAACGAGCTTGATTACATTGCACTTTCGTTTGTACGCAGTGCAGCTGATGTGCGGGCTCTGAAAGATTTGATGCTGGCAACCTATGGAAGAATGATTCCCATCATCTCAAAAATAGAAAAACCTGAGGCTGTGAAGGATATAGATGCCATTATCAACGAATCGGGAGCAATCATGATTGCCCGTGGGGATTTGGGTGTTGAGACCTCTCCTGAAGAGGTTCCGGTAATTCAGAAATCACTGATCCGCGCCTGTAATCTGGCAGGAATACCGGTTATTACCGCTACACAGATGCTGGAGTCAATGATTCAGAACGCACGTCCAACACGGGCTGAGGCAGGAGATGTGGCAAATGCGATTCTTGACGGTAGCAGCGCTGTTATGCTTTCTGGTGAGACTGCCGCCGGGTTATATCCTCAGCGCACAGTTGAAATAATGCAGCGTATTATTGTGCATACTGAGGCCAGTCTTGAGTATAAGCGGTTAGTGCTGGGTCAGCGCCTTAACCGTGAAGATATTGAACTAAAAAGAATAAAGAGTACCACTGAAGCTGTGGGTTCGGCAACCCGCGAGCTGGCATTGGCTATCAAGGCCTCATATATCGCCTGCTTCACCTACTCCGGCGGATCCGCTAAATTGATATCCAAGTTTCGTCCCGGCATACCCATCGTCGGATTCAGTCCGATCTTACAGACTGTTCAGCGGCTTGCCCTTGCCTGGGGAGTTAATCCGGTTCATATTGCTGATCTTGTTTCGCTGGAGACCCTCCTGGCTCGTGCTCCGGATTATCTCAAAGAGCAGGGTTTTGTTAAGCAAGGAGATACTATTGTTGTGACAGCGGGTGTCCCTGTCGGCAGTCCCGGGAAAACCAATCTGATTAAGGTAGTTGAGATTGATTAATGGGGATCTGACCTCTTTTTTTTTTATCTAATAAGGAGTACCTTTGTATGAAAGAGGTTACCTATGCGAACAATAATCCGCCTTCTCACGCTTTCGATAATTTTTCTTCTTATGCTTTCCGGATGCTCTACCAGACCGACAATATTGCGTATGGACGAAAATGTCCAGACAGATTTTAGCGGACGGTGGAATGATACCGATGCAAGAATAATTGCCCAGTCCATGTTAAAGGATGTTCTGGCCAGACCCTGGCTGAAACAGTTTCAGTCAAATAAAGGACGCACTCCTATAGTTGTGGTTGGAGAAATCCGTAACATGAGTTCAGAGCATATCGATACCAATCCCTTTATCTATGATATAGAGCGGGAATTGCTGAACAGCGGGATTGTGCGCTTTGTTGTCGGGGATTCGATCAGAGAAAAAATTCGACAGGAACGGGCAGACCAGCAAACTCCGCTCAGCGGGGCTGCTTTTTCCAAATATGGTGCAGAGATCGGAGCAGACTTTATGCTTGTCGGAGTTATAGGATCTACGGTTGATGCTGTTCAGGGAGAAAAAGCTGTAGCCTATAAAGTGACTCTTGAATTGATTAGCATTGAAACCGGTGAAAAAGTCTGGATAGGCGATAAGGTTATCAAAAAAATAATCAAACAGAGTAAAACCAGCTGGTAAGAAAGAACAAGGAAATATGAAGAGAAAATTCACGTATGCATCTCCTGCACTGATATTTCTGCTTCTTTCAGTTTTTTCGGGATGTGCAACTACCAGTAGGAATACTCTGTTCCGCGAAGTTGATCAGGCTTATGAATCCGGAAACTATACCATCGCTCAAGCATATATTGAATCGAACAAAGAAAAACTCTATCGGGAAAAAGACAAGGTTCTGTATCATCTGGAAACAGGAATGCTCGATTTCTATTCCAGTGAATATTCAGAATCGAACAGACATCTTGATCAGGCAGAACTGCTGATTGAAGAATACTTTACTAAAAGCATCTCTCAGGCTGCAAGCAGTCTGCTCATCAATGACCTGCAGCTGGATTATAGAGGGGAGGATTTTGAGGATATCTATCTCAATATATTCAAAGCCCTCAACTATCTCAGTCTCAATGATAGCGATGCTGCCTTTGTGGAAGTCCGTCGAATCAGTAATAAACTGAATTTACTGGAAGATAAATATGCAAAACTGGCGCAGGCCTACACTCAGTCTGATAAAAATCAGGGCGTGATCATCAAATCAGGACCAAGCAGGTTTTACAACAGTGCTCTTGCACGATACCTGAGCTTGCTGATGTACCGTGCCGAAGGGAATTATGATGGAGTTCGAATAGACTGGCAGCTGCTTTTAGATGCATTCAACCTGCAGCCCAATCTCTATCCATTTCCAGTTCCCTTTGATTCTTCGATAGCAAATCAGCCTCAGAATACACAAGATACCAGATTGAGTATTATTGCTTTTACCGGACGGTCACCTATAAAACTTGCATCAACATTACGAATCAATACATTTGAAAATCATGTAGTTATATCCACAGTATCAGAAAAAGATACCGTTGGACGTGTACTTGAAAATCTTCTCGTTTTTGATTTTCCTGGAGTAAAGGAGGGCTACTGGTTCAAATTTGAGATTCCCAGAATGGAAAAACAGGGTTCTTTGGTAAAGCGGATCAGAGTGATTGCAGATGGG
This sequence comes from Spirochaetia bacterium, assembly GCA_016784705.1. Lineage (GTDB taxonomy): Bacteria > Spirochaetota > Spirochaetia > JABMQR01 > JABMQR01 > JABMQR01. The sequence goes on from JADHUD010000032.1 coordinate 9,074, forward strand.
CATCCACTTGGATTTCTTAGTCTTCTTGAAAATATGGAGCAGATCACCCTGGATACTTTCGAGATCCGCGAACCCATGATTTTTTTGCGTACCGTTACCAGAACAATCATAAAAGGTATGGCATCGGAAGCTGCCGGGAGCTCGCTGGAAAAATCGGGAACAGAATCCGGATCAGAGCTTCTCAAAATCCTTGGATTTTTAAGTAAATATTCTTTAGCAATAGCCTCTGAATTGAGCGAGCAGGCTGATCTTCGGGTGTCCCGGTATTTTCCGGCTTTTGCCAATGCGGGAGAATGGCAGCTTCCACCCGGTGAGTATCATATAGAGGTTGAATACTATGGCCATGACAAGTTACTTTACACCGATGATCTGGGTACTGTGTCTCTTGGTAAAAATCAACCTAATTTATTGACATCTGCGTATAGTAAATAGATTTTTATAATATGATTTTTTTTGTAATAATTGCCTTCTTACAGTCGCATGAACCTCTTGCCTATTCCGGCCTGAAAAGGTAAGATTTTATTGTAAATATACTGCTTATGTTCAATGTAAAGATATGACTCAGGAGGCAAGTAATGAATACAGTAAAGAATATTTTAGATAAGAAAGGATATGAAGTGGTCAGTGTTAAACCTGAAGACCTTTTATCTCAAGCACTTTTAAAACTAACCCAGTACAAAATCGGCGCAATTATGGTTCTCGATGATAACAAAGCAATTAAGGGAATTTTATCTGAACGTGATATCGTCAGGCACTTGGCAGGACGGATTGATTGTACCACTGCTTTACCAGTCTCTGATGTAATGACTAAGAGTGTCACATATGTGAAGCCGCACCAGAGTCTCGATGATTGTCTTCAGCTTATGACTACCGGCCGTTTCCGCCATCTTCCTGTGGTAGATAACGATGAATTGGTTGGTATTATCTCAATCGGGGATGTAACCAAGTATCAGCTGGCAGAGCACGCCCTTAAGATTGGACAACTGGAATACTACATCACAAATACCTATTAGTGATTTGCAGAAAATTTGTTCGGAAAAGGGGCTGATTCTGCCCCCTTTTCCAAGACTCCCTCCCCTAAAGGGAAACAATCTCCTGTTCAACTCCAACTCCGCTTGCACGGATGGCATCAATCAGACCTGTAAAATGGGGATCTCATCGAAGGAAGATACCACCAGTTCACGTTCCACGCCATTACTGTATGTTTCAAAGAGCCGGTAATAGCGCAGCAGCAGTAAGCTGTAATGTTCACGATGTTTTGAAGATAAGGGAATGAAAAAATTTTGCGGAACTTCAGAGAAGAGTCAGAGAAGAGGGTGTGTGCCATAGTAACAGGACAAGATCAAACAAGGATATTTAACGCAACTGTTTATCTGGCATACGTATTACTTGAGAAACTTATCATCAATCTCAAATGCCTTGGGGGCGGAAGCAGGTTCAAAGATCACCGTCTGGTTCAGGTTGCTGACTGCTTTGTTCAGCCCCTCTTCAACCGACATATAGGAATCTTCATGCTCTATACTGATAACACCGTCATATCCTGTTGATCTGAGTGTGCTGAATATATCAGCCCATACTTTCAGGTCATGCCCGTAACCGACAGTTCTGAACTGCCAACCGCGACCATACGCAACCCCGAAACTCTGCATATCGGTGAGGCCGTAGTAAGAGACATACTCTTCATCAATAAAAGCATCCTTAGCATGAAAATGAAACAGGCACTCCTTCTGATTCAGATAGCGTACTGCCTTCGCAGGATTTATACCCTGCCACCACATATGACTCGGATCTAGATTTCCACCAAGGAAACTGCACCCGGTCGCTTCCCGTAGTTTTATCATAGTGAAGGGAGTATGCACTGAATATCCACCGTGGAGCTCCAAGGCTATTTTCACACGGCGCTTTTCTGCATAATGACCCATTTCCGTCCAGTAAGGAATCAGTTTCTCATTCCATTGCCAATCGACAACTGTCTGAAAATCCTCGGGAAAGGGAGAAACGGGCCAGTTGGGATATTTAGATCCCTCACTATCACCGGGGCAGCCGGAAAAAGTCACAATTTTACTCACTCCGAGCTCAGAGGCAAGATCAACAGCTTCCTGAATATCCTTATGATACGCAGCAGCTAATCCTGCTTGAGGATGAAGGGGGTTCCCGTGACAGCTAAGACAGTTGATCTCCATTCCCCTGCTTTCAAAGGCAGCCCTGAATTTCTTAAATTTTTCTCTGCTCTGAAGAAACTCTCCGGGATTGCAATGCTCCTTACCAATGAAACCGCCTGCTCCTACTTCAACAGAACTGATACCCTTTGCCTGTATTCTGTCCAGAGTCTCTTCCAGCGGCAGATCTTTATACACTACTGAAAAAATTGATATTTCCATAACTGAATCCTCCAAATCATTCAATTGGCACCCATTGCTGTTTCTGATTACTGGTAAAAATTCTCTCACACAGAATCATTTCATGCAGGCCGTCCTGCATGTCAGCATAATCCCTCGGTGCATTCGGGTTGTCGATACTGTCATACACCTGGCGGAAACATTGCTTGAATGCATCGGGAAATCCCTCCAGATGGCCTATCGGATAGGCAACCAGCGGCCTGCTGTCCGGATGAACCGTGACAGGACCTTTTTCCGAATGCTCGCAGAAACTGTCCTTTCTTCCAATCACCAGTTCATTACAGGCCGCACTTCTCCATTCGGCAGATTTCTTGTAACCGCCTATAAGATAATCAATTGCAACAGACTTTCCTGCTATAACCTGTGAGAAAAATGCGCTTCCCTTGGCACCGTTGTCAAATCGAAACAGAATACTTGCGCTGTCTTCAGTTTTGACAATGATATCTTCATAATCCTCCTGAGAAAATTGGTCTGTTGAAAATGCCAGAACCTGCTTCTTCGGTCTCTTTCTAACCGGATGTATTATGGTAAAATCAGCACAGACAGCAGATATCTTCTGTCCGGATACAAATTCCACAAGATCCATCCAATGTGAGCCGATATCCGCAACAGCCCGGGTCTTGCCTGAATCTTCGACATTCAGCCGCCAGCTGTAATCGGTACTGTTCAGCAGCCAGTCCTGGGTATAGGTTCCGGTTATTGAAAATATATCTCCGAGCTCTCCGCTGCGGATGACACTCCTTAGATGGTGATTCATCGGGTAGAAGCGGTTATGATAATTCAGTGCAGCTATCAACCTGGACTCTCCTGCCTTGGCGGCAAGCTTTTCGGCCTCCTCAACGGTAGCTGTCATCGGTTTCTCACAGAGGACATTGACTCCGTGCTCCAGGGCATACATGGCTATTTCAAAATGCGTATTATTTGGTGTGCATATGTGAATCATATCAAGTCCCGCAGTATCGAGCATCTCTCTGTAATCAGTGAAGTAATACGGTACATTCATCTCTTCAGCTGTCTCTCTTGCTGAAGTAATATCCGCTACAGCCTCAACAGTAACATTTCCAAGGCGTCTTATGGTCTCTATATGAATCCGCCCGACAAAACCTGTTCCAACAACTCCTGCTTTATAGACTCTCATATAATCAGCCTCCCTATTTCCTGAATTATATCAGGTGTGCTTTACAATAAGTTTGCCCTTTTTCTCTCTTGTTTCACGCAGAACTTCCGTGTAGTCCCTGTTGAATGTACTGCAGCCTACCTGACTCTGCTGAATAAGAAGTTCAAGGCAGTTGTCGCAGCCGATACAGTAATTGATCTCATTCCCGCGGTCCTCTTCAAGTTTCAGCGGCAGCATTGGATCTGCAAGAGATTGACGTCCGAGGCCGATCATATCCATTATCCCCTGCTCTATGCACCATGTGCCATAGTTCAGCAGGCTGCTCTTTTCGGGACTCACCGCAGAGAGCCCGTTTTTTCCATCCCGGAACAGTGAAAAGTTCGAGCCTATCATTACTGTCTCAGCTTTTAACTCATTTTTCAGTACCTTGGAAAAATACTGATGCAGATAGGCAAAATATGGATGATACTTGTCCGCCTGGGTAAGGCTTATGGTTATTGAGGGACTTCCGGCTGATTGAATGAAGTAGCTTGCCCCACGGTCCTCAAGTCCCTTCAGCAGAGCTGTCGGTTCGGTGAAATCAATAATAGGAGAATCGGGGCCATCAGTTCCGAAGCCTCCCGGAAAGCCTTCCCAGGCAGATACTTTCGAACCTATTATGAAGTCCTTATCATTAACTTCTTTCATGATCCTCTCTGCCAGGTCAAATGCGAAACGGCTCCGGTTTTCCCACGTACCCCCGTATTTCCACTTGCGGTTGTTATAGGGTCTCAGAATCTGCGATCCCAGATAACCATGACAGAGTTTCAGGTCTATTCCATCGGCACCCGCATCGTGAGTTATCTTTGCAGCCAGTACAAACTCATCCATTATCCGCTCAATATCAGATTCTTCCAGCTGGTCTCCGCCGTAGCCATAGAGTGGATTGACCGTCACTCTTCTTGAAAAATCGGGATGAGATAGTTCGCCTGAATGCGTCAGCTGAAAAATGAACAGTGATTGAGGGTTTGCAGCCTTCACCTCTGTTACGAATTTCTTTAATGGTTTACGGTTTTCAGCCAGAATCGTAAGCTGGTTATCACGGCTGCGGCTCTCCCTTGTCACCGTTACCGCCTCAAGGGAAACGAGCCCGGCCCGGCCTTCCATAAGTTTTCTGTACCGGTCATAGGTCAGTACAGACGGGTTACCGTTTTCATCCTCATCATTGCACTCCATCGCCTGCATAAAAAAGCGGTTTCTGCATACCCGGTTTCCTATGCGAATTTCCTGTAAAAGTGTTTCCTTAGGGTTCATTGGTACTCTCCATGTATCATCCAATCATGTGTCTGATATTTTCAACTGAAATTTTCCCTTCCATCGGACCGAAGGCTGCGGTATTTAAAGCGCCGGCAGCAGCTGCCAGTTTCATTATTTCCGGAAGCGGAAGATTTTCGATAAGACCGCAGATGCAGGCTCCGTCAAAACAGTCTCCTGCTCCTGTCGGATCTACTGCATTCACCTGATAAACTCCCAGCTGATAGGCAGCTGATCTGGTATACACGGTGGATCCATCAGAACCCCTCTTCAGGATGATGATTTC